>JANNEK010000357.1:0-12260 GCA_031378605.1 Chitinophagaceae bacterium
TTTCGGTGTTCGTGATATAGCGGGGTTTCACTTTTTTAATTTCACACGACTATTGCTAGTTTTTATAGGTACGCTGGGCCTTATCATTGCCGCTTACTACTTACTTCACGGACAACAAATTGGGGGTTATGAAATTTTTCTCAATGACTATAAAAAAATGAATACAGTAAGTGAAGATATTGTTCCTTATTTACCAATAGGATTAACCAGTCAAACGATTAAAGAAATTTTTCCTTCGATATTCGATTGGTTGGGTCTTCAAAATCAAACCATCTTTATTGTAATCATAATAATGATTGTAATAGCTCTTTTAAACTTGGTAACCTGTCTGCTGATATTAGTATTGGAACGCACCCGCATGGTAGGATTGTTAAAAGCACTCGGAGCCCGCAATTTTACCATTCAAAAAATATTTTTATACCAGGGTGTTATTATAACCCTTACAGGTTTATTTATAGGAAACCTGTTGGGCTTAACGATAAGCTGGCTTCAGCAACGCTATGGTTTTATTACACTGCCCGAAGATTCCTACTATATTTCAAAGGCGGCTGTAAATATTGTGTGGTGGCAGGTAGGATTGGTAAATTTAATTACTTTCATCATTTGTACTGCCATATTAGTATTGCCAACCATTATTGTAAGTAGAGTTCAACCGGTAAAAGCCATTCAATTCAGGTAAGGTAAGAAAGCAGGATGCCTGTTGCCACAGAAGCATTCAGCGATTCGGCATTGCCACCACCGGGTATGGTTATCTTATAAATGGAGGGAGATAAAAATACAGGGTTGATACCTTTAGATTCGTTTCCAATTATTATTATACCCTCTTTAATTTTAGATATTTTTTGAATGGGAGTTCCTTCGAGTAAGGCGGCATAAGTTGGGAGCTGTTTATACTTTTCTAAAAAGATGGCTATATCGGTATATAGTACCTGAACACGAGTGATACTGCCCATTGTAGACTGAACTACTTTTGAATTGTATAAGTCAGCACAATCTTCACTACAGATAACCTGGTTTACTCCAAACCAATCTGCACTTCTAATAATTGTACCCATATTGCCAGGATCCTGGATGCCATCCAGCAGCAGGCTTACTTTTCCTATTGGATCTAATACCCAATCAAAGACTGGTTTCTTAAAAACACCCAATACTTCATTAGCGGTAACAAGTGATGAAATACGTTCCAGATCGGATTCTTCGATTAAAGCAATCTTATTTTTGTCGAAACTAACTGCCAATTTTTCGCTGCGCATCATCCATTCCTTCTGTGCATACAATTGAATAAGCTCTACGGATGGTGCCCCTAATAATTCGTTAATTATCTTAGGGCCTTCTGCCACAAACACTCCTTCCTGATCCCTTAATTTTTTCTGGCTTAAACTTTGAATATATTTGACCTGCGATTTAACCAGCATCGTTGTTTGTTTTAATTTTTATGTTACCCCACCAGCAAGTTAGTTTTTTTAAATTTTATACGTTTGGCCTTTACGCCGGCATCGTAATGCTATTACTCAGTTCCTGCGTTACTGTTCATCGTAAAAAACACCCAAAGAATATTCCTTTTGTTTTTAAAACGAATATCAGCATTTCAGGCAATTTACCGCAATCAGAAAAACAAGAACTCATTAGCCGGTTAAAAAATCAATTAGATGATAGCCTTAAAACAAGAAGTGTTTCCTGGGCAGGTATCCAGATAATCAGCAGGCCCCCGGTTTTTGATACCCTTAATATTATTCGTTCAAAAACATTTATGAAAGCGTTGCTGAGTGCTCAAGGTTATTTCTATCCGGTCATTAATGATACATTCACTATCGTAAAAAAGAAGAGTCGCTTATTTAGCAAAGAACAGGATCAGCAAAGAGTAACCATTAATTTTGAAGTCATTCCAGGAAAACAAACAATATTTGATTCAATCGGTTTTGATTTATTTTCACCCGCATTGCAAAAACTTGCGTTGGAAAGCAGGTCACAATCGCTTTTGAAAAAAGGAAATCCATACTCCATTCAAAGTATTGCAGAAGAAAGAGAACGTTTATTACAGGTATTTCATAACAACGGCTATTATAAAGTAAGTGGAGAGGACATTTATGCAGAAAGAGATACCGTAATTGCCGCGTTGATTGACCCGAGTCTTGATCCTTTTGAACAAATCAGATTATTGGATTCTCTTCGACGAAAAAAAGACAGGCCAACCATTACCGTAGTTTTTAAACAGTCGGAACCCAATGATTCTACTCACTTAAAAAAGTTTTATATTGGCTCGGTTGATGTTTACCCGGATCAATCTTATTTTCAGGATACAGCTTCTTTTGAACCTAAACCGACAAAACTTGCCAATTATAAGTTTACTTTTTTTCCGTTAAGCAACCGGTTCAAATTGCCCTTTATTGCCCGTACAATTTCATTAGTACCCAATACTCCCTATGATGAACGAAATTATTTTAAAACGATTAATACGTTTAATCGCCTTGGAGCCTGGCAAAGTGTAGATCTTAGTCTTAAGGAACGGTATGACTCAATACCATTCTTAGATGCAACATTAAAGTTATATCCGGCCCAAAAACAAAATTTAAAAATAGATTTAGAAGCTAGTCGAAATGTAGCGGATTATCTTACCACCAGCCAATTGTTTGGAGTGGGCCTAAACTTTTCCCTCACCAATCGGAATACATTTAAAGAAGCAATACAAACGTCTACCAATGCACGCTTTGGCATTGAGTTTGGTTCAAATTTTATTCAAACCCTGCAGGCAAATCTTTCACATTCAATTTACTTTCCCCGGCTGATAACGCCTTTCCGAGTTAAAAAAATTGACAGCCTGCTTAATAGCCGAACCGTATTTAATATCAATGGGGCCTATACGATCAGGCGCAGTATTTACAATGTAAGTTCATTGAATACTTCCTGGGGGTATGAGTGGACAACAAAATTTGGCAAGAAAAAACACCCAATCAATTGGCAATTTTCCCTACCGAATGTTGAATATACCTTACTGAATGGTAAAGACAGTTTAGATAAACTTATAGAGCAAATACCTTCGCTGCGATTTGCATTTAATGACGGATTCGTGATTGGTGTAGTTGGTGGATTAAATACTGCCTGGACCAATAAAAATCATTTCTCCTATTTTAAGTTTCGGGTAGAAGAGAGCGGTGCATTGTTTGGCTTGATTAAGAAACTGGAAGAAAACAATTTATTTCGATTTGTAAAAACAGATATTGAATACAAACACTTAATTAATTACAAACAATCAAGTTGGGCCTTTCGCGTATTTGGTGGATATGGGTATGTTTATGGTAAAAAAGGAAATCAGCCAGAAAATAAATTACCCTTCTTCAAAGCTTATTTTGCTGGTGGGCCTTACAGTATGCGCGCCTGGCAGGTACGCCGCCTGGGCCCCGGTTCTTCGAAGCTATACGACACCGTTAGTACCCGATCCAACGATCGATTTGGAAATATGCAATTAGAAGCAAATGTTGAATACCGATTTAATCTAACTACTATTGCGGGCATCAAAGTAAAAAGCGCTTTATTTGTTGATGCCGGTAATATTTGGGGTATAGAGTTTAATCCAAACGCTTCCCAGGAAAAGATACCCGAAGCATCTTTTAATTTTAGCCGGCTGGGAAAAGATATTGCCATAGGTGGCGGAGCGAGCCTTCGTTTTGATTTTGATTTTTTCCTGATTCGATTAGATTGGGCCTACAAACTAAAAGATCCGAGTTTTTCGTCACTCAACAATGGCTGGTTTCATAACCTAAAACTTACTGATGGCCAGTTCCAATTAGGAATCGGTTATCCTTTTTAATGCAAGCCTTTTACATGGGCCCTTAATGAATCCATAGTATAAGACTGGTCTAATGTAAATGCACCTATGCGTGTACGGCATAAACTGCTTAAATGCCCTCCACAACCCAATTCCTTGCCAATATCGTTTGCCAAACTTCGAATATAGGTTCCGGTAGTACAAACAACCCTAAAAGAAACGATGGGCATTTCAATAGAGGTAATTTCAAATTCTTTAATGGTAATTGGCCGTGGCTCAATAATTACTTCAATACCCTTTCTTGCCAGATCGTACATCCGCTTACCGTCTTTTTTTATAGCAGAAAAGGATGGAGGAACCTGCATAATTTTTCCAATAAATTTTTTAGATGCCTCTATTATTATTTTTTCAGTTACCTGGTCAACATTTTTTATATCTGTTGGTTCCGATTCTAAATCGTAGGTGGCAGTAACAGCGCCCAACGTAATTGTTCCGGTATATTCTTTCTCCTGCGCCATAAACTCATTTATTCGTTTAGTAAATTTTCCGGTACACAAAATCAATAAGCCCGTGGCTAGTGGATCGAGTGTTCCTGCATGTCCTACTTTTTTAACTTTCAAAAGGTTTCGCACCTCGCGCACCACATCAAAGGAAGTCCAATTCATCGGCTTGTTGAGAAGAAGCACCTGGCCCTGTTCAAAACTATTGGTAGTTTGTTCCAACTAAATTATTTCACACAAATGTACTTAAAGTGGTGGTGGTATATTATCAGGAAGCATTCAAATTGGATACTGTTTGAACTATCTAACAGCAAGGCGTAAAATGGATTTAGAAAAATAATCGTTCTGTTGGTTACAACACTTAACGCAAGGGTTAACTTAACACAAACAGGCTTTCTTTAGATAGCTTGCCGGGCTTTAAGTTCCAGGTATTTGTTTACTGTATCAACAGTAAGTTTTTGAGGTGCAGTTAGAATGGTAAAGATGCCATGCTGTTTCAGTTCTTTTACGATTAACCTTTTTTCGAATGCGAATTTTTCAGCTATCGTTTTTGTATACAAAGCTTCCAGGTTTTCAGCAGGCGCGTCTGTTAATGAAAGCAATTCAGTATTCTCAAAAAAAACAACCATCAGCAAGTGTGAGCGGGCAATACTCCGTAAAAAAGGTAATTGACGCTGCAATGCCGACATAGATTCAAAATTGGTAAATAATACAATCAGGCTACGTTGCGTAATTCTTGTTCGGATAACTGCAAATAATTTCTCGTAATCACTTTCTTTAAATTTGGTTTGCTGATTATAGAGTGCTTCCAATATTCCACTGAATTGTGCCGCCTTTCGATCTGCCGGCAAGAACTGACCGATGTTTTCATCAAATGTTATAAGTCCGGCTTTGTCCTGTTTAATTAATGCCACCCTTAATAAAATAAGAGAGGCATTGATGGCGTAGTCGAGTAAAGCCATTCCTTCGAAAGGCATTTTCATTACTCTTCCTTTATCAATGATGCAATAGATTTGCTGGCTCCGTTCATCGGTAAAATTATTAACCATCAACTGGCCCTTGCGCGCCGTAGCTTTCCAATTAATACTTCGTATATCATCCCCTGTTACATATTCTTTAATCTGTTCAAATTCGAGGCTGTGCCCAATCTTTCGAATTTTCTTGCTGCCCGCTTCAGTAAGATTCGTGGAATGGGCCTTTAATTCGTACTGGCGCAATAAGAAAAAAGAAGGTAACACTTTTACGACCTGCTCCGTATTTTTTGTAATTCGCCGAATAATTAATTGCAAAGGGCTTTTAGCAAATAGCCGAATTGCGCTGAATTGATATTCACCCCTTTCAACAGGTCGCAACACATATGGAATTGTTTTTTCTTCACCACTTGCGATAACTGCTTTCAATAAAAAATTTCTTTGCTGAAATTGTGCGGGCACTTCATCAATAATAAACGTGCTGATCTTAAAAGGATATTTATTTGTAATTACAAGCGCTATTTTGTTTTCGTCGCCATTACTAAATCTTTCAGCAAGCAAACGATCAAGCTTCACCGGATCTCTTTGCAAAAAAAGGCTTCCATAATCCAGTATTACCAGTATTCCAACTACAAGCAATACAAGTTTGGCAATTGGAAAAAGAAAGGCAAGTGCAAATGATACCAGGAATAATACAATAATACCTGCCAGCACCCAATAAAAGCGTTTCGTAAGAAATAAAGGTCTTAATAAGCGTTCGTATAATTTCATACTCTAAAAATCGAAAAAAATAATAGACTGCGTCCTTCAATTACCGCGGTACTTCAATACTTTGTATAATCTGAAGTATAACGTCGTCGGGTGATCCGCCTTCCATTTCCTTTTCGGGGCTTAATACAATTCGATGACGAAGAACCGAAGGCGTAATGTAAATAATATCTTCTGGTGTGATAAAATCCCGTCCACGCATAGCCGCCAAAGCCTTGGCGCCATTTAAAATACCAATAGAAGCGCGGGGCGATGCGCCGAGATAAATGGACTTATGATTTCTTGTATTGGCAACAATACTTGTAATAAAGTTGACTAATTTTTCTTCCACATGAATTAAGCGAACCTGTTTTCGCAACGCTTCTATTTGGTCTGCAGACAATACAGTAGCTACCTGGCTGATCATTGCATTCAGTTCCATTCGATGATGATTCATCACAATTCGAAACTCCTGTTCCGCAGTTGGGTAGGTAACATTGATCTTAAAAAGAAAACGATCGAGTTGTGCTTCCGGCAAATGATAGGTTCCTTCCTGTTCTATTGGGTTTTGTGTAGCCACCACCATAAAAGGAAACGATAGTTCATAGGTATGTCCGTCTACTGTAATCTGCCGTTCTTCCATTACTTCAAATAAGGCGGCTTGTGTTTTTGCAGGAGCCCGGTTTATTTCATCAATAAGAATGATGTTGCTAAAAATGGGTCCGCGCCGAAATTGAAAAGAAGATTCTTTTGGATCAAATACAGAAGTTCCCAATACATCACTTGGCATGAGGTCGGGAGTAAATTGTATTCTTGAAAAATTTACAGCAATACTTTTACTTAATAATTTTGCGGTAAGTGTTTTAGCAACACCGGGCACACCCTCAATCAGCACATGTCCGTCTGCCAGTACCGCCGCCAATAATAAGTCTATCATCTGCTCCTGCCCTATTATTACTTTGCCGATTTCTGATTTAAGCATCATTACCGCCGACTGAAGGTTATTTAAGTCTGTTCTTTGTTGAAAAAAATTCTCTTCCATTATTAAACGTATTTATAAAAATTTTGTAATTGCTGGTTAAACTGCATAAGCTCCCAATCGGTTACCGTTGGTTGATCGGTAAGGTATTTTGCCTGGTAAATTATATTGTGAACCAGTTGAAGTTCCATACCAGCCTTATAAGCCAATCTCTTCTCAAATTCCTCATCAATCCTTGAAGTCGATAAATTATACTTGCTTCGAACATAATCAAGAAAATGAGCATTCATTTTTGCGGCAAGGTTCTTATTGTCTTTACGCTGATAATAGACGCGACCAATTGTTTTCACAAAATCCAGCGAAGAATTGACAAGTAGTTTTTTTACCGGAATTATTTTTTGTTTTCTTTTTGAATCTAATAAATAAATCAGCAAAAAAAGCAGTAGCAGCAACCAAACTGCCCATGCAAGAGGTGGTTGTTTCATCAGCCAACTAAAGGCTTTTGTGATTCTATTACCTTCTTCATTGGTATGATTTCTGAAATATTCATTCCATACTAATAACTCTATTCCTTTTGGCAAATTTGAAAATACATCATCATAATATCTTTTATTCTCTTTATGGAGCAGAAAAAAATTACTAAAGGCTAAAGGTACCAGATGCAGAAAGATGGCGCCACCATTGTCGTATCCAATTCTTACAAAATTTGGTTTATTTAAATGATTCCAACCCAGGATGGTAGTAAATCCCGAATCAACCGTTGAAAAATAACTATCATAGTACATCCCTGGATACTTATAGAATTCTTCAGTTTTGTTTTCGGGGTTTTGAATACTTATTCCGATAGAGTCACCGCCATTTTCAGGAGCATATTGATAATTGATATCGAGCTTAAAGGTATCCAGCAATTCGGGACTAACTAAAAAAGAAGAAATAAATACCTGGTTCCCTTCTTTAGCATAATTCAGAATAGTTTGAACCTCGTCACTGTTTGGCAATAAGCGTGGCGTTAAATAAACATGAGCAGTTTTCCCTTTATTAAAAGCTAATTTATGGTAGAGTTTTTTTTCTTTCGTTTGAAAAAAATTGTTTTTATCAGGCGCTTCTTTATCAACAACTATTTCTGCATTTGGAAACAGGTAGGGCAATTCCTGAAAGGCATAATACGCACCATATGGTATTTTGTCATTTCGCCAAATGGTAATCCGGCTATTAAGTTTCTTGCCAACTTTTTTACCACATGCTGACAATAAAAAGCCAATCATTATCATCCAACAGGCAACTATCGTAACTGCTCTTTTCAATCAGTAATTGTTTTATTCAGGCTCTTAAAATTATTATAGATAGTCTCAAATTGAGTTTCTGAAAGTTCAAATCCGCCGTACCAACTATATTCATATACCTGTGTTAAAAAACCAAAATCGGGAGCTATAGATCGGTTGCTCACCTGGTTGAGGTAGTCATAATTGGTTCCCTGCAGATGGTATTGAATCCATCCCCGCGTATTTAAATTTCTCAATGTTTTTATATAAAGAAAGCGAACAGCATTTCGGTAATCCTTACCCGAAACAGCGTTTCCAATTTTATCATCCAGTTCATCGTCCATCATTTCTGCTTCACCAAAATTTTCAGCTATTTTTACTTTTTTAGAAGCGCTGTAAAAAAGATTATTATTAATTACGATTTTGTATACGGTGTACACGAGTACTGCTGCTAATACCAGGTACATTAACATTCGAACCCCCGGATTGGTAAACAACCACTCAAATAAGTAACCAATTCCTTTACTATCTGATTCCTTTTCTTTTTCCTCAACCCAATACTCGGGGTTATTGGCATATTCAAAGTCTGGTGATGACTTTAACCGATTGACAGCGGAATCAGGAACACTTCGAAAATAAACGGTATCTGACAACCGAATTGGTGTTTCGCCTGCGTCAGAAGCTTCCTCTACCGGATAGATAGCAGACGTATCAATTGTGGGCGAACTTATTAAGGTATCGCCAACTGTTTGAGTAGCTGCGGATAAAGGTATTAGAAGAATAAGCCAAACGCAGGCAGCAAAAATTCTATTTTTATATGTACTATAAATATCGAGGTACTTCATGCAGTTACAGCCTTTTTTAATTGAGAATTCATCATTAATTTTTTCTCGAGTTTTATCGGATAGAGCCAAAAATACCAAACCACAAAAACAAATGAAATTGCCAGGATAGAAATACTGATCGGCTTTGGCATATCCGAATAGCGGGTTACATATCCTTCAAGAAATGCTGCAATAATAAGTAAAGGAACAATTCCTATTAAAAGCTTCAACCCATCTTTTGTTCCAAGTTTTAGGGAATGCAATCGTGTTAACGTACCTGGAAATAAGATACTGTTACCAACCATAAAACCTGCAGCGCCAGAAAGAATAATCGATGAAATTTCGAGGGTGCCATGTATCCAGATGACCAGTACAGAGTCCCAACCAATTCCTTTTGCAAAAAAATAATATTGAAAAGCTCCTACCATTACTCCATTTACCAGCAAGAACCATACGCTACCGAGCGACAACAGAAATCCAGCAATAAAAACAAGGAAGGATACTTGTATATTATTTATTGCAATTTTTACAAACATCATGAACGACTCACTATCCTTATATACTCCAAATGGATTGCCGTTGCTAATATTGTCTTCGGTCATTTCAACATAATCATCTCCTAATATTCCTCTTACAAAACCCTGATCGTGGGCTGCAGAAAAAGCAGCAATGATGGCAAACAATATAAAGATGAGAAAGGCAAACAGAACTTCACGGTGATGTTTCCCTACTACCAGCGGTAATTCTGTTTTCCAAAAACGAAAAATTCGAGATGTTTCTTCTTTTTTATTTTTATAGATACCAAGGTAAATTTTAGATGCAAGGCCATTCAGGTAGGCAGTTACCTTACTATGGGGATAGAATGTTTTTGAATAGCCTAAATCGTTTACCAGTTCGGTAAACTGACCCGCCATTTCATCCGGGTCTTCACTTTTTTCGTATTGATATTGTCGCCATTTATCAATATTCTTCTTTATAAATAAACCTTCCCGCAAATGAACTCTTTTTTATGATTGAAGAAATGAGGGGAATCTGACCCCTAACCATTATTTTTATGAATAAATATAATAGTTATATTTTTTACGTTTAAGATAGAATATAAAAATTAAAGATACGTATAACATGCCCTTGGTAAAACTTGATACTGGATTTAATATTGAAGTGGATTTCGCCATTTCCCCTTTTCATAAACGATTATTTGCCTGGATTGTTGATATTTTGATTTGTTCTCTTTATATCAAAATTATGGGCAGTTTGTTCAACCTGCCTTCTTTTTTTACGTTTATAGTTTCCGGGAACTTTATAGGGATACTCATCAGCGCCCCGGTATTTTTTTATCATCTTATTTGCGAAATAGCTTTTAATGGCAGAAGCTTGGGGAAAATGGCATTAAACATAAAAGTTATTACAGCGGAAGGTGGTCAACCAAATGTTGGCCAATACTTGTTACGATGGATGTTCCGGATGCTTGATTTTCCCCTTTTTACAATTGGGTTATTAATTTCAAAAGATTTGCCCTGGTGGTTTTTCCCCATTTTATTTATGGGCCTTTTTTGCGTGATCCTGACGCCACTTTCGCAGCGTATTGGCGACTTGGTTGCAGGAACAATTATTATCGATCTTAAAAACCGTACTTCGTGGGAAGATACTGTTTTTAAAGAGGTGGAATCAAGTTACCAAGCCCGTTACCCGCAGGTAATGCAATTAAGCGATCGCGATATTAATACCTTAAAAAGTATTATTGAAAATGTAAAGAAGAAAAACGATTATGATCTTTCAGTGCGTATTGCGGAACGCATTAAATCGAAATTAAAAATGGATACGAGCCAGGATTCTCTTGAATTTCTTGAAACCCTATTGAAAGATTATAATTATTATTCTACGCGATAAGTTCAATAAAGAATATCTTTTGTCCGTTTTGCCTAAGCGAATAGTTATCAGCTCATCTTCATTATACCCCACCAGTAAATGATTTGCTAAGAATAGCCACTAAGAAAGCTAAAAAAAACAAAACGATAAAAATTATAAAGATAATACCCAAAATTTTAAAATAGATCCTTAGGCTATTGAATCCACTTTCCAATTGCTCCTGGTTTATTCCATCAATGGCATTTTTTGCGTCTCTGGAAAATTTATACAAAAAGGTATTAATAATAACGCCGAATAGGGCAACCAGCAAGACCATTATTATTTGACTTCCTTTTGAAGCAACCATCGCTAATTCCCCACCAGCGGTATTTTTATTTCCCACTATGGTTGCCAAGAGAGAAATGCCATAACTAATAAATGCAGTAATGGCTACAATTTTTGCCCATAAGGCAATATCGCGAATAAGATTTTTTGAAGTTCCGTCTATTGCCACTTCAAATATATCTTCTGAATGAATTTGATTTTCCATTTTTTTAATTATAAGCCTTTAAATAAAGTAAAAACATTACCAACTAATCCTAAAATAGCAAGTACGCCATAAATAAGAAAATAAATTTTAAGGCTCCGTAATCCTTCATTAAACATTTGCTGATTTCTTAATTCAATACCACGCTTTGTTCTAATGGTAAACCGTAATAAAAAAAACAACATGGTTCCGAAGATGCCAATAAAAAGTATTATAACAACTATTAATGCTCCTCCAATTGAACTACCCAAACCAGGATAAACTTTTTCCAGTACTGGCGCCATCGCCGTTCCGAACAGTATCCCAACTAAAAGAAAGAGTCCAAGAAAAATAATTCCAAGTATGGACATGAACCTGGTCCATTTGGAAATTTGGATTAGTTGGTTGCCCAAACTGTGGGTAACCGAAAGATCGTTGAAAATAGAGGGTTGATTTTCTGCTTCCATCATGAGGTTGGTTTTGGTAAATAATTTATTAAGGTACTAATTATTGTAATGCACCAAAAATCAAATAATCACAATCATAAAGTACAAACCACAAGACCATAAGAGTACAAAAAAATAAACCACAAGTACACAAGACCACAAGAGTACAAGACCACAAGAGTACAAAAAAACAAATTACAATACGAAAGAGCACCATTCGCCATTCCCGGTTCACCATTCACAAATTAAAAAAAACTCGATAGGCCTGTGCAAATAATACCCGCTGTTTACTATGATTGCCAGTTAAGATACATTTACCTTCTTTTATATTCTCAAAAGGAATGCAACGAATTACCATAAAGTACAAACCACAAGTACATAAGACCACAAG
>JANNEK010000243.1:0-4201 GCA_031378605.1 Chitinophagaceae bacterium
TCCATTTGGCAAGCATCTTGCAAAGACTTTGTTCGTATTTTCGGGGCTAATTTATTGCTATTCATTCTTTAATAAACCAATTAGTAACGTTATGGTGCTTACCGCAGATGATATTCGTCAGCTCAATGAAAAAATTCAACAGCAAAGTGTTTTTATAGATCGGTTGCGCGAGGAGGTAGGAAGGGTTATTGTGGGCCAGTCTGGAATGCTCGACCGATTGCTCATTGGCCTGTTGAGTAATGGCCATATATTACTTGAGGGCGTTCCGGGTTTGGCAAAAACATTAGCTATTAAATCCCTGGCGCAGGCCATTCATGCAAAATTCAGCCGCATACAATTTACCCCGGATCTGTTACCGGCCGATGTAATTGGAACTTTAATTTACAATCAGCAACGAAATGAATTTGTAGTACGGAAGGGCCCCATTTTTGCCAATTTTATTTTGGCTGATGAAATAAACAGGGCGCCGGCAAAAGTTCAAAGTGCTTTACTCGAGGCAATGCAGGAACGGCAGGTAACCATAGGCGATACCACTCATAAACTAGACGAACCTTTTCTTGTACTGGCTACTCAAAACCCATTGGAGCAGGAGGGTACCTATCCATTACCCGAAGCTCAACAGGATCGGTTTATTATGAAGGTTATAGTTGACTATCCAACTAAAGATGAAGAGAAACTTATTATACGCCAAAATGTGCAAGGGCTGGGTACGCATTCTATTAAACAAGTTGTATCGATGCAGGAAGTATTGCAGGCCCGTGATTTGGTGCGGCAGGTATACATGGACGAAAAACTGGAAAACTATATTCTTG
Source organism: Chitinophagaceae bacterium (assembly GCA_031378605.1). Classification (GTDB taxonomy): domain Bacteria; phylum Bacteroidota; class Bacteroidia; order Chitinophagales; family Chitinophagaceae; genus Endoryza. The sequence goes on from JANNEK010000243.1 coordinate 813, forward strand.
ATATTGTATTTGCTACCCGTACTCCTGCAAAATACCGGCTTGAAAAATTAAAACTACTGATCGCTTACGGAGGATCTCCAAGGGCAAGTATTAATTTGGCATTAGCTGCAAAGTCACAGGCATTTTTAAATAAAAGGGGATTCGTTATTCCGGAAGATGTTCGCAGTATCTGTAAAGATGTATTACGTCATCGAATTGGTTTAACGTATGAAGCAGAAGCAGAAAATGTGAATGTAGAGAATATTGTAGATGATATTTTAAAAACAATTCAGGTTCCTTAAAAGCAAATGGCTTGATTGTAAATGAAATGTTTAACGATTCGGGCACACAGTAATAAAGATATTCACGAATCAATATGCTCACAACTGCAGAAATAATAAAAAAAGTTCGGGAACTCGAAATAAAAAGTAAACGACTTACGCGCCATCTGTTTACAGGTGAGTACCACAGTGCATTTAAAGGCAGGGGTATGCTTTTTAAAGAAGTTCGGGAATATCAACACGGTGATGATATTCGTTTTATCGATTGGAATGTATCGGCCCGTTTTAATCATCCATTCTCTAAACTATTTGAAGAAGAAAGAGAGTTATCGGTAATGTTATTGGTGGATGTAAGTGCAAGCTCCTTGTTTGGTACTACAAACGCAATTAAAAAAGATCTGATTACCGAAATAGCAGCCGTATTAGCCTTTTCGGCTATTAGTAATAACGATAAAGTAGGTATTCTTTTTTATAGTGATGAAGTAGAAAAATTTATTCCACCTAAAAAAGGCCGCGATCATGTGCTGTATATTGTAAGAGAACTACTAACCTCACAACCTAAACGAAAAGGAACAAAGTTGGGTGAGGCATTACGTCGGTTCAATAATTCAACCCGGCAAAAATGCATAACCTTCATTTTAAGCGATTTTATAGATACCAGTTTTTCGGATGCGATAAAAGTAGCCGGTAAAAAACATGATGTAATTGGTATTAAATTATACGATCCATTGGATATGCAATTGCCCGCAATAGGTTTGCTTCAGGCAACTGACTTCGAAAGTGGCAAATCGATTGTAATAGATACTGATGATTTTGTTACCAGGCAGCACTATCAACAGGCATTTTTCAATCATACCGATTGGTGTAAAAATATTTTTTTGAAAGCAGGATGCGATTTATTGCATCTGCGAACCGATGAAGATTATGTAAAACTTTTACAGAAATTTTTTATTGGCAGGAACCGATAACGTATGAATTCTTTATTAGCAAAATGGTTTATTGTTTTTTTGTTGTTGGTAGCAGCACCCAAATTGTATAGTCAGGCCATTGTAAAAATTTCGACAGATAAGGACCATCTCTTAGTTGGAGAAACGGTGAAACTTACGATCGAAGCCCGCCTTCCACTTGGAGAAAAAATTAAATGGATCAACCTCGATACAATTCCTCACTTCGAATGGATCGATAAAGGAAAGCAGGAGATCATAGATGGATTAGACGGCAAAAAGGTACAGCAGGTAGTGTCAGTTACCAGTTATGACACCGGTTATTGGCTTATTCCAAGAATGAACATTAAGATTGCGTCAAAAACATATAGTACCGATACTATCGGCGTAAGAGTGGATTATAACCCAGGTTTTAATCCATCGGAAGATTACCGGGATATTAAAGCAAATGAAGAAGTGGAGCAACCCGAAAATTGGCTTTACCGCTGGTTGATAATTGGTGGATCCCTGCTGTTGTTGTTACTAATCATTTTATTTTTCTATTTTAAGAAATCGAAAAAGCAACCAGTAAAAGATACTATTCAACGTTCTCCGTTTGAAGAAGCAATGGAAGGGCTCGCATTATTAAAAAAGAAAATTCCAACAACGGATAGTGAAGTTAAATTGTATTATACCCGTTTGAATGATGTATTTCGGAATTATATTTTCAAACAGTTTAAATGGTCGACTTTAGAAAAAACGAATGATGAACTGGTCGTACAATTGAATCAATTGAATTTGCCGAAGGATCAATTTACGTTGCTGGCACAGTCTCTTCGCATGGCCGACTATGTAAAATTTGCGAAATATCTTCCACCAGTTAACGAAAATGAAAAATCATTGGCTGTAATTGAATCAACTATTATCTCCTTAAATAAATCATCAAATTAATTGCTGTATAATTGGTTTCAACATATTGAATTTGCCTGGCCCCATTTTTTTGGGCTGTTTGCCTTACTTCCAATACTAGGCTGGTGGTACTTTAAAAAATATAAGAAGCAACAAGGTTCATTATTGATTTCCTCTACTGATGGATTTGGACACACTAAATCGTGGAAAATAAGTTTGAGACATTCTTTAATTGTTTTAAGATTCTTAGGAATCAGTTGTCTTATTATTGCATTGGCACGCCCCCAAATTCGTTTTAATGAAGAATTGAAAAGTGGTGAAGGGATTGATATTATTTTATGTTTGGATGTAAGTGGAAGTATGATGGCGCAGGACCTGTTGCCCGACAGATTAGAAGCTGCCAAGCAGGTAGCTGCCGAATTTGTTTCGAGACGTATTACCGATAGAGTGGGTGTTGTTATTTTTTCTGGAGAAAGTTTTACACTTGTTCCACTTACAACCGATAAAGCCGTTTTACAAGCTCAGATTTATGGAATACAACGCGGTTTACTAGAAGATGGTACGGCTATTGGTGATGGTTTGGGAATTAGTGTTGCAAGGCTAAAAAATTCAACAGCGAAAACAAGAATCGTAATTCTGTTAACAGATGGAGAGGATCAGGGAGGAAGAATTTCTCCGATAGAGGCAAAACTTATGGCGAAAAGTTATGGTATCCGCGTTTATACCATTGGGGTAGGTACTGAAGGATTCGCTCCCGTGCCTGTATACAGTTCGTCGGGTCGTGCAACTACTCAAATGCAAAAAGTAAATATTGATGAAAAACTTTTAAGAGCCATTGCTTCAGAAACAGGAGGTTTATATTTCCGTGCCAGGGATACTGAAAGTTTGAAAGGAATATATAGCGAAATTGATAAACTTGAACGTTCTAAAATTGAAGTAACAGCACTCAAACGATTTACCGAAAAATTTCATCCTTTTGCAATAGCTGCTGCTTTATTACTCTTGATAGAAATGATTTTACGCTATACCTTGTTCCGTAAATTTCCCTGATCGGTAAATTGAATTAATTTAGCAACTTCATGAAAGGAACCGTATATAAATCAACAGGTAGCTGGTATGTTATAAAAGATGAAACGGGCGCAATACGAAATGCGCGCATAAAAGGTATTTTTAAGATCGATGATATTTCGAGCACTAACCCATTGGCTGTAGGTGATGAAGTTGAAATCGACATTGAAAATGAAATTGAAAATACCGGACTCATCACTCATATTTTTCCCCGCCGTAATTATATTAA
>JANNEK010000269.1:0-25402 GCA_031378605.1 Chitinophagaceae bacterium
GAAAATTCTCCAACGTCTTCCGCAGAAACTCGCGGTCAAGATGCGTATATATCTCGGTGGTAGTAATACTGGCATGACCCAGCATTTCCTGAACGGCTCTTAAATCAGCTCCGCCTTCTACCAAATGCGTTGCAAAAGAATGACGGAAACTATGTGGCGAAATATTTTTTTTAATGCCGGCTTTTTTCACCAGGTCCTTTAATATTAAAAAAATCATGACTCTCGATAATTGCGCACCGCGATTATTTAAAAATAAAAAGTCTTCATGTCCTTGCTTAGCGGTAATATGAACGCGTAGTTGATTTTTATAAATATCTATATACTTTATCGCCGAACTGCCAATAGGAACCAGCCTTTCTTTATCTCCCTTTCCTATTACCCTGATAAATCCAATATCTGTATACAATTGTGAAATTTTAAGGTTCACCAATTCACTAACCCGCAATCCACAACTGTACAAGGTTTCAACAATCGCCTTATTTCGCCCGCCCTCTGGCTTACTTAAATCGATCTGGGCAATGATTTGTTCAATCTCTTCAAAACTCAATACATCGGGTAAACTTCTTTTTAACTTAGGCGCCTCTAACAATAAGGTGGGATCCTTTTTTGTGATCCCCTCCATTAAACAATACTTATAAAAGGAACGGATACCCGAAATAATGCGTGCCTGGGAAGAAGCTGTCATCCCCAATTCGGCTACCTGTTTAATAAATTGCTGAAGGTTGGTTAGTTCCAGTTCGGTTGGGGATTTTAGAGAGTGCTCGCCCTGTAAAAAATCAGTTAATTTATCAATATCCCGCAAATACGCTTCTACCGAATTATCGGAAAGTGATTTTTCTAATTGCAACCAGGCCTTAAATCCTTTTTTATGAGAATCCCACATGAACAATGTTATTGACCGGAAAGTTAACTAAATAAATACAGTTTGAAAGCATCGCCGGCAGCACAAAACAAAGTCAATAATACAATGAACCATTTATATCAAACTCATTTAAACAATTTAATTCCATTTTTTTCGGCATATTTGCAATAACTATGGTTGGTGTCACCACCAACCATAATCAAAATTTTCTTTTAATAAAAAACATGCAGATTAATCTTCGAACGTTTCGGCTAAAAGCGTCTAAAAATAAATTAAGACTCAAGCGATTTCTAACAAGGCTCAAAAAAAATCCACCCCGCGGGCTTGATGCACTTGCTACCCAAACAGATAAGAAAGTTTGGAAAGAAATCGATTGCCTGAGTTGTGGCAATTGTTGCAAAACCATGTCGCCAACTTATACTAAAGCAGATATACGACGAATTTCCGGTCACTTAGAAATGAGTGTTGCTTCATTTACAAAAAAATGGTTGCGAAAAGACAGTGCGGGAGACTGGCTCAATAAAACAGAGCCCTGCCAATTCTTAAACCTCAAAAATAATTATTGCTCTATCTATGAAGTCAGGCCAGCCGATTGCGCAGGATTTCCACACCATAACAAGAGGCATATGACTGAATACATGCATGTATTTAAACAAAATATCGAATACTGCCCGGCCACCTATAAGTTGGTAGAGATGATGTTGGAAAGCACGCAAAATGAAGAATTAAAAATGAAAAGTAAATCTTCGTGAGCGGTTTTATAGTTAAACTAAAGCCTGTATTTTTTTATTGAGGGTATAAGCCATTGCACCAACCATGAAAAGAATAGTACTCCGGCGGCTCCAATAACATTAAGCCATAAAAACGAAATGATATTGGCAAAGAATACACCTAATACAATTACCTCTGATAATATGGCCGCAATAAAAACAGCATTCCCTTTAATTTTTTTCATATAAAAAGCTACCAAAAATACTCCGAGTATCGTTCCATAAAACAATGAGCCTAAAATATTGACTGCCTCCACTAAACTGTTCCCAAGGTTATAGGCAAACTGTGCAATCACCACACAGAAAATGCCCCAGCCAATGGTATACCATTTCGACCATTTGTATTCTTCATCCTCTGTTAACTTTTTTGAAGAAAACTTTTTATGGAAATCAATCATGGTGCAGGAAGCCAGGGAATTGAGTGCAGCAGCAATACTTCCCCATGCAGCTAAAAAAATAATTGCAATTATCAATCCTATCAAACCCTTCGGTAAGAAGTCGCCGACAAAACGAAGGAATATATAATTAGTATCATTTGCATCAGAACCAGGATTTGCCTTCTTTACAAATGCCTTTACAGACTGTCTTATTTCCTGGCTTTGCTGTTGTTGTAGTTGTAATTGATTTTGCAACAATTCAATTTTATTATTATCCGTTGATTTAAGAGCCGCCGCCAATTCTACTACCGTATTTTTTTTTGCTTCCTGTAATACATCATATTGAGCAACAACTTTATCATACTCTCCCGCATAAGCGCTTTTTTTGACTACTTGCTCCTGTGCAAGATCAAAATAGGCCGGAGCCTTATAAAATTGGTAAAATGAAAAAACGAAAACACCTACCAGCAAAATAAAAAATTGCAGGGGCACTTTTACTAACCCATTAATCAATAATCCCATTTTACTTTCCTTTACACTCTTAGCTGTGAGATACCTTCCTACCTGGCTTTGATCGGTTCCAAAATAACTAAGCGATAAAAACAAGCCACCGATGATACCGCTAAAGATATTATACTTGTCTTTCCAGTCGAAAGATCCCTTACTAACGCCACTGGTAATTACATTCAGCTTCCCGGATTTTCCACTGATTTGCAATGCATCCATCACTCCCACCCCTTCGGGCAGCATATCAACAGCATACCAACATGCAGCAAACATAGCAGCATAAATAATAATAAACTGAAGTTGCTGCGTATAGGCTACCGCTTTAGCACCACCGGCGGTTGTATATATAATTAATAACCCGCCCATGGCAATATTGGTAAGATAGAAATTCCAGCCTAATAAACTATGCAATACAATGGAAGGGGCAATTACGCTAATGCCTGTTGATAACCCCCTTGATAATAAGAATAAAAAAGAAGTAAGTGTTCTTGTTTTAAGATCAAAGCGCTGCTCGAGATATTCATAGGCAGTAAATACTTTTAATCGATGAAAAATGGGCACCAGTGTTACGCACAGTATCACCATTGCAATGGGTAGTCCAAAATAATATTGAACAAATCGCATTCCATCTGTATACGCTTGTCCGGGTACGGTTAAAAAAGTTACAGCACTTGCCTGCGTACCCATGATGCTTACCAGAATTACCCACCAGGGCATTTGTCTATTGCCTAAAAAATACCCTTCCAGGTTTCGGGATGTTCGGCTTTTGTAAATGCCATAGGTAATAATCAACAACAAAGTTGTTATTAATACCGTCCAATCCAAGCCGGAAAATATCATGAAAAGTGTTTTGTGAAAAAGTAAAAAACTACGATCAATACAACCAGAAACAGAATAACCACCAGGTACCAGCCTTTCCAGGTTTTAAATAATGGCGGTTTTCCCTCATCGTTATTATTTGAACTCATTTCCTTTTTTTTGCAGTTACGATCATTACATATATTAAACTGAATAATACTCCTATCAGCAAACCCAGGGAGAATTTTTTAATCAACTTACCAATAATAACTCCCGAAAATACGGCGATGGCAAATGCAACTCTTGGATTAACTTTTGAACGTTCGCGCATGGTTAAAATCCTTTCTTACGGTTTAATGCAATAATGTTTGCGAGCAGGCGGTATGCTCCCGGAATCCCAGCCGGCAATTCCCTGAAAAACACCAGTCCGGTATATACAAATTTTCCCTTCCCATAACTGGCAATCACAAGGCTTCCATCCTGCTCTTTCTCGCCCGGATCGGCCATCGACAATGGCTTTTCATAAGCACTATCGAGTTGTTCTGCATTGTAAATACTCCGCTCCTGTAACCATCCTTCAAAATCGGAAGCAATAATTTTATTGGGATAATTCAATACCGGGTGCTCTGGCAGCAGGATATTTACTTTCGCCCTCTCATCGGTTACCCTGCTACGTGATATTGTTAATGGATAGGGACCAATTTTAGCTTTCACATTACTGATAAAATTATTGGTACTATACTGTGCAATCAGGTTACCACCCTCTTTCACATAATTCATCAAAACTTCATACTTAGCTCCCATAAAATCATTCACGTTGTACGCCCGCACACCGGTAATGATTGCATCAAATTGTTTTAGATACGATGGAACAATATCTTTTTCCTTTAAAACCATTACTTCATATCCCATTTGCTGCAACGCAATCATCACTTTATCTCCCGCCCCTTCAATATATCCAATTTTCTTACCTACTGTTTTAAGGTCCATATTCAAAATCTTTATCGCATCCTGATACATGTAATGAATATGCGGAATATGGTCGTACTTAATGCTTGTTATATTCAAATATGCCGGGTATTCTTCCTTCCCCTTTCTCAATTCTGTAAAAGCCTGTACATAATCCTGGTCTGATTCTTTTAATAATCTATTATTGATATTGAATTGATAATCTTTCGTCAATCCCCTGATAAGTGTAAAAGGGCTATCTACCTGTGAGCTATTTTCTGTTCGCATACGTTTCGATACTTTAATTCCGTATTCACTAAAATTCCGGTGAGCCGTCACTTTTAATAATACGGTCGCTTTCTGATCTTCATTATTACGAAAAATTACAAAAACGGGTTCTGTTGAAATAGCTACTGGTGGTACAACTACTAATGGCTGGTACAATTCCCCCCTAACCGGGTCGGTATATTTATATTGAACGGGTTTGGTAAACCGAAAAGATTGCCCTTCAATTATAAGATCAAAATCTACAAGAATGGAAGCACTATTCTGAGGCATTCCAATTAAAGCTTGCTCATTCACGTTGAATGACCCTTCACTCATTTTCTGTTCAAGCCAATAAGGCTGGGATATTTTCTTTCCCATTGAAACAACAAGCGGCTTTGTAAAATTATAGTTTTTATTAAATTCCAATGGCTGATTCATCGTGCTATCAAATCCATCTGTCATTATTTTTACCATACTCATCACAGTGCCACTCCGGTTATTTACAGAAACTGACAATCGAATGGAATCTCCCTGTACAGCATACTCATTATTAGCGGTGGCTTCAAGCCAGAGTCCACTACACTGTTCAATGATGCGTTGCGTTTCTTCCAATTTTTTATTCTTCCAATAACTATCAGGTAACTGTTGAATTTTTTGATATAATGATACAAGCAGTGGAACTGATAAACCGGGCTTTGATAAAGAATAATTTCGAACAATGTCATCAATCATACCGGGTAATGTTTCAGCGCCGGGCAATTTTGACCATGTAGTAACTATATCGTCCATAATATCCGTTTTGGCAACAGAGCCTTCTACCGGTGTAAAGTATTCGAATTGTGCACCCCTGCTTGCCGGAACACCAAATCCCTGGCTTTTATGCTGGCTACGGCTTTCTGCGGCTAATTCACCATAACTTTTTCCAAGTATTGCATTGTAGGCCCCTACATCAATTTTCAATTGGCTTTCATTGGTTGTATTTGTGTTGCCAAAATTAAACGTGTTCCAAACTATTCTTACCGGCTGCCAGGGTTTAACGCCAAATTTCAGTTGTTCCGGAAAGCGACTGGGATCTGCCGCTGCTTTAAATGCCTCACGGGCTAGTACAGCCGATCCTGAATGATGCCCATGACCTGCTCTTCCATCTTCCGGGAAACGGGCAATCACCACATCCGGTTGAAATTTTCTGATGATCCAAACCACATCGCTTAGTATTTTTTCTTTGTCCCATTTTTCAAATGCTTCACTGGTTGTTTTACTGAATCCAAAATCATAGGCTCTTGTAAAAAATTGTTCGGCCCCATCAATCCGACGTGCCGAAAGCAATTCCTGTGTTCGAATCAAACCCAGATCTATCCCTTGTTCATCACCAATCAAATTTTGTCCCCCATCTCCTCTTGTGATAGAAAGATAACCCGTACGGTACAATCTTTCTTTGGAGAGCCAGGCTAATAAGCGGGTATTTTCATCATCGGGGTGTGCCGCAATGTATAAAACCGAACCTAAAATGTTCAACTTTTTTAATTGAAGATAAATATCAGCGGATGTATTAACGGGAGGTGTTTGTGATTGAACTGTTTGAACTAAAATAACAAGTAATACCAGCTCTACAAGTCTTTTCATGAATACAAGTTTAATGCATTGAGATAAAGATAATATTCCTATTTCGTACTCTTTTTGAATTGATAGGGTCCTTTTACAGAACCCCATACCTGCATGCTATCAGCATTCCATCCCCGATCCCAGGAATGAATATTTATTTTATCGATAAGCACCTCGCTGGTGGCATAACTGGCACCACGCAGCGAACTCTGACAATCCTTGCCATCAGTAGATCCGGTAAATTTACCCTGATTGTTTTTTCGGAGATAAACCTCACAACCAGCCCGGCTACTAAGCGCAAAGAATTTTATAGAATCAAATCGCTTGGGTTCTTTCCAATAGCCAATTAATCTGGCAGGATCCTTAAATTCGAATACCTGGCTCACGAGAATCGAATCATCCTGAAGATATAAATGGTACATGCGCTGGCGATAAGGTTTATCGGGTGTTTCCGTAGCTGCCTGTTCTACATACAACCAATAACCATCGTTTCGCTGGGGCCAAACCTGTTTCATGTGCAAAGAAATAGATAAAAAAGCAGTATCCATTTTTGATTGTTGGGCAGTACTAAAGTTTCCCTGCATAAATGTTTTTAACTGCAATAAATCCTTTTTTCCCAATTTCTGGGAAAAAAGATTATAGCCAGTTGCCACGAGGCTTATAATAATTAACAGCTTTTTCATTGCACAATATTCGTAAAAATAAATAATAGCAACCAATATAATCAAAACCTCAGCGCATTTGAAGGTAATGCAATTAGCTTACCCTATAATATGAGTGATTGTAAATAATGACCCTAAAATAAAAAAGTATTTAAAGCCGGATATGGATGAATGGCAATGAGGCAGAATAAATCACTAGCATTGTTTTCCATCATTGCAAGTTTCAAGTACAATTGCCCCCTCTTCAACGATCATCCGTTTTCAGTCTTACTTTTTTATAGTTCCTTATCTTTATCGCATGAAGTATTTTCCGATTTTATATTTAGTACTCATACGTTTTATCGGTTTTGCCCAGGCCGATAATGAAATACAGGTATATTCTTCGCCAACGATTCAAAATAAATGGACCATTTTTGAATTGCATAGCAATTATACATTCGAGGGAAGCAGGCAATTAAGTGATCCGAAGCTTGCTAACTGGACGAACGAAACACTGGAAATAACACATGGCTTTGGGAAAAATTTTGAAATTGGTTTTTACACTTTTTCTGGTTTTGCTCCGAAAAAAGGTGGATATCAATATCTCGGCAATCAAATCAGGCCAAGGATAACGGCGCCGCTTGAATGGAAATGGAAAGTTGGTGCAAGTCTTTCTGCAGAATTTGGATTTTTCAGACCCGATGATACTTCCCGTTTTGTATGGCAGGGAGAATTAAGACCGATCATTGATAAAACAATCGACAACTGGTATTTTACATTCAATCCAAATATTGAATTTGTACTATCTGATGATAAAAAACAATTGGTTCTTGCGCCCCAGTTTAAAACCGTTTATACTATTCAACAAAAATGGGGAATCGGTATTGAGTATTATAGTTCGTTAGGAACCATACAAAAAATACTTCCATTAAAGCAACAGGAACATTTGCTTGGACCAATGATTGATCTTTATGTACACCCTATGTGGGAGGTTAACGGAGGATTCCTGTTTGGTCTTACAAAAAATTCGAATCAACGGGTTCTGAAATTGTTGCTTGGAAAAAGATCAGGAAAAAAATGACAGTTTCAATATATCGGCTATTACTAATTACTTCTATTTTCAACTCTCCTTTACAAATCTTATTTTTGAACGCCATGGCATTATTCATCACGTCTCTTAACTCAGGTAGTAATGGAAACTGTTACTATATCGGTAATTCAACAGAATCCGTATTGATTGATGCAGGTATGTCGTGCCGGGAAACGGAAAAAAGAATGAACCGGTTGGGACTTTCGCTTTCCACAGTAAAAGCATTATTTATTTCGCACGAACATTCAGATCACATCACCGGCATACCGTCTTTATCAAAAAAATACAGGATACCGGTTTATATCACCGAAGGAACATTAAAAAATATTTCGGTTCCTATTCCGCCCGATCTTGTACAACGAATAAAAGTATCTGAAAAAATTTCTATTGGTAAACTGGAAGTTACTTCCTTTGCAAAACACCACGATGCTGCAGAACCAGTGAGTTTTGTAGTGTCGGATAACTATACTCATATAGGCATTTTTACTGATATCGGCTCCAGCTCTAAAGAATTGATTCAACATTTTAGTTATTGCCATGCTGTTTTCCTCGAAAGCAATTATTGTGAAGAGATGTTGGAAAATGGTAGTTATCCTCTTCATCTTAAAAATAGAATAAGAGGTAAAAAAGGACACCTTTCGAACGATCAGGCATTAGAGTTATTCACGAAACACAGGGGAAAACAGTTAAGTCATTTAATATTATCACATCTCTCGCAAAATAATAATTCAATGGAAAAAGTGAGGCAGGTATTTACACCCCATGCAGCTAAAACAGAAATTATTGTTGCTTCACGATATAAAGAAACACCCATTTTCTGTATTGAACCGAATAAAATTGCAAGTAGTATAGGTAGAAAAAGGAGAATGAATCAAAACCAGCTTTCCTTATTTTAAAAAAAGCAACAACTATTTTTTATACTATTTACCGGGCAAAATAATAGAGCAGCTAAAAGCTGCTCTATTACGTTATTTCTTTTTCTAACTATTAATTTCTTACACTAAACTCTACACGCCTGTTTTGCGCACGTCCATTAGCGGTAGTATTATCGCCTACTCCTTTTTCTGAGCCATACCCTGTAGCACTTAGGCGATCTGCATCTATACCTTTTGAAGACAGGTATTTCTTTACTTCCTCTGCACGAACTTGTGAAAGTGCCCTATTTTTCTCCGCCTTACCTGTATTATCAGTATGTCCATCTACATTAATGGCCAATTTCGGGTATTTATTCATAATTACCACCAGCTCGTCAAGCTCCTTGGTAGCCTGTTTAGTTAGTTTAGAACTGCCAGTCAGGAAGGTTACATTCTTAGCATTAAAATTCATTTCTTCCAGTCGTGGACAACCGAAGTTAGCAACAGGTCCGGCTGTTTCAGGGCAACGATCCTCATCATCAGCTACTCCGTCATTATCTTTATCTGGTATAGGACAACCTTCATAACGGGAAAGACCATAGGTATCGGGGCATTTGTCTTTAGAATCCTGAATGCCATCGCCATCGCGATCGGGGCAACCAGCAAATGCCTTGGGACCAGCTACATCAGGACAGGCATCTTCTTTATCCGCAACACCATCACCATCTTTATCGGGGCAACCGTTTAAAACTTTTGGACCAGCAACTGTTGGACAACCATCCAGTTCATCAGCAACGCCATCGCCATCAGAATCCTTTGGTGCAGTTGGAGGTGGTGGTGGAGGTGGTGGAACAATTTTTACAGGAGCTTTCACACACTTACCCAATTCAAAAATATCCAAACTTAAACGCGCAAACATAAAACGACCGTTAAATCCAAACTGGTTTGCGGAGTACAGGAAGCGTCCACGGTTAGATAAGTCACGGCCGGCACTATGACCACCAACAGTTTTATTAACACCTAAAGCGGAAGCAATCGGGGCGTTGTAATAAGCATTGGGATCATTACGGGGATCCACAAATATTCTGTCTGGGTAAACATCAAAAAGATTATTTGCACCCACAGATATATTCATTCCGGGGCAGGCTTTGTAAGTGAGTACTAAATCAGTTGTCCATTTTGCGCTGAATGTTTGATCGGTACCCAACCCTACATCATTCCAATAAGCACCTGTAGCAGAATTACGGGAAGCAGGGTCCGCAGCATTTAAAATAGTAATTTCTCCAAAACGAACGGTGCGTGTCAAAAGACTGAACTTCCGAAAATCGTAATTGAATGTAAAATTCAATTTCGTTTTTGGCTGACCTACTTCAATACGGGAGCGTTGCAGCCGGTCAAACAATGCCGTTCTTAAATCATTTACTGGATTTTTTGTTGCATCGTTGATACTGGGATTATTTGCTGGATCATCAATTACTGAATTCGTTAGAATAGAACCTACTACGGTATTATTATTATAGTTACCAGCAAAAGAAAGAGTTGCATTACCGGCACCCAAACGGAAACGATGTGTAATCACCATATCTATTCCCTTTGTTTCTGTATTTACGGCATTGGTCCAAAACTGAAGTGCATTAATCGTTGGGTCTACTCCGTTACTGGTTAGGATTGATCCAATCAATGGATTGCTTCGGTTAAACTGAGACGATAAAACGATACGATCATCAATGCGAATGAAATAAGCATCAATAGTAAGCGAAGTGTTTCTGCTGATATTTCCAACAACACCCGCTGTAAGGCTCTTTGAGGTTTCGGGGCTAAGGCTTTCAACACCAAAAGCTTTTCGAACTATAGGATTGTAGTTATTCGCCGTTAAGGCCTGTGAAGGCAGACCTGCTACAAATTGCGTAGATGTATTCTGGAAATAACGCTGATGCAAGGACGGAGCGCGGAAACCTGTACTTGCGGATGCGCGCACTGCAATCTTATCCGTTATTTCATAGCGTGCTGCCAGTTTTCCACTTAAATTAGAATAATTAAATTGAAATTCATCATAGGTTTCATACCTCAATGCACCACCCAAAACAAATTTGCGGGTCCTTAACTCAAGATCTGTATAAAACGCATACATATTTCTGTTAGCATTTACTGCATCGGCAGGTTGATATCCAGGGAATACCTGCGAACCAGATACGGCCGTGCCCGGGCTAAATGTAAAAAAGCCAGAAGTGCCCGGATAAGGAGGAATAGGATCGGGTTGAAATTGACGACCACCGTTAATATAAGAATTGGCCTCGCCCTGTGCAATGGTAAAACGTTCGTAACGATACTCTCCGCCAAATGCAACGTTCAGAGTTCGGCTTCCTCCAAGTTCCACCTTTCTATCCAAATCAACATTAATGGTATTCTGAAGAAATCCAAGTGAACCTGCATAAAACTTCGTTTGTACAGCATTGGTAGCAGGCAACGAAGAGTTTCCGGAATTAGAAATATCGTACCTAAGTGAATTCTCGCCGCGGGTATTACTGATATCAAGATCCCATTCTCCGGCTTTAAAATTCAATCCGGCACTTACAGAGTAATCAATAATTCGTGTATTGATCACTGGTAAAAATCCATCATAGTAAAACCGCTGGCCATTTGCCAAAACAGGCTGCTGACTCCACGAGTTTGGATTTCGGCTAAAGCCACTTGCATCGCCATTACGTTGAGAATAACCAGTAGTAAGGTAGAAATTAATATTTTTAGAAATAGGCACCCCTGCATTCACAAAAACACCAGTATTTGTATTGGCAGAATTACCTGCAACGATATTGCGCCTGTTATATCCTCTTTGACCCACTACTCCTTTATCGAGATCCATTAACCAACGGTAATAGTCGTTTGAAGTTATACCCGCAGGAACTGCCGCTGTACCGGGTAAGCCCCCACCGTTTCCTGTATAGATCAATGGGATATTATCCAATCCACTACGGTTCGTGTTATCTCTCTTCAACCACTGACCACTAACGTTAACGTATGCCCCATTTTTCCATCCCCAGCCTCCGCTGAAATCGAATTGGCGGTTTAAACCATCTTGAATTTTTACTCCGCCTGCGTAGGGCATATTCGTGAAATTTTCACCCAACATTCCTGATATATTCAACCCTTTATAATTCTTTTTTAAAACAATATTTATTACCCCGGCAATTGCATCTGAACCGTATTGAGCAGCGGCACCATCGCGAAGTACTTCTATACGTTCAATGGCAGCAGCAGGAATAGTATTCAAATCTGTTCCAACTGATCCTCGTCCTACCGATCCATTAATATTAACCAAGGCCGTGTTATGCCTGCGTTTTCCATTGATCAACACCAGTGTTTGATCTGGTCCTAATCCCCGCAAACCAGCCGGATCAATATGATCGGTACCATCCGAAACTGTTTGTCGCGATGATTGAAAAGAAGGAGCTACATAAGTGAGCATTTGGGTTACATCTGCCTGGGCAAACTGTTTGATCTCCCTTGCATTGATAACATCAACCGGAACGACAGTATTTAATTTGCTGCGTGGAACCCTCGAACGGGAACCAATTACAACTACATCGGTGAGATCTGACGCAACATTTATGTTTGCATTTTGCTCAACGGTTTGTCCTGTACCAACAGTTACCATGTAACGTTGAGGAGTTGCACCTACATAAGTTACGATCAGTGTATAAGTACCAGCTTTTACTTTAAGCAAATAATTACCATTTGCATCGGTTAAAGTACCGCCCCGTTGACCTTCAATAGTTACTGAAGCACTACTGAGTGGACTTCCATTTGCATCCTTTACATTTCCTTTAATAGTACTTGAAGATTGAGCAATGGTCCATTGAAAAGCGAACATCAAAAAAGCAAAGAAACCTGCTCTACGAATAGTGTAGATAAATTTTCTCATAAACTGTCTCAATTTGGTTTGATTATATGCGGCTCATAGAACTATCAGACAAACGGAAAGATAGAGTTTTTTCCTAAAACAAGTTTAAAAATAAGGAATTTAGAGGTACGGAATCTTTCCTAATTTAGACACTTATTATAATATAAATTCATGAAACAATTATTACGTATTTCTGCCATTTTTTTCCTTTGGTTGCTTTCCTGCAAAACGCAGAACGGACTTACTAAAAGCAACTATCTTGATGCGTATAATTATAATATAGTAAAAAAAGTAGAATGTGCCAATGGTGCTGTCGTTACTGCTCACCCATTAGCCAGCAAAGTTGGTTTAGAAATGCTAAAAAAAGGAGGCAATGCAATAGACGCAGCGATTGCTATTCAACTTACACTCGCAGTTGTGTATCCTGGAGCCGGTAATATTGGCGGAGGAGGATTTATGGTTGCCCGTTTAGCTGATGGTGCCAATATCACTTTAGATTTTCGGGAAAAAGCACCCGGCAAAGCATTTCGTGATATGTATCTTGATGAAAAAGGAAACGCTCAAGTGGTTTTAAGCCAAAGTGGTCACCTGGCCGCTGGTATACCTGGAACGATTGCTGGTCTTTTTGCTGCACATAAATATGGAAAACTTCCATTCAAAGAATTGATTCAACCAGCTATTGACCTCGCAGAAAAAGGATTTGTAATTACTCAAAGTGAAGCAGGCAGTTTAAATGGTACACAAACTGAATTCATAAAATACAATACGGTAAGTCCTGTTTTTGTTAAGCCCGGTGGATGGAAAGTTGGCGATACACTTATTCAAAAAGATCTGGCAAAAACCTTGCTTCGTATTCGTGATAATGGACAAAAAGGATTTTATGAAGGAGAAACTGCCCGGCTAATAATAGAAGAAATGACAAGAGGAAAAGGAATTATTAGCTATGAGGATTTAAAAAGTTATGAAGCGAAATTTAGAGAACCGGTAGTATTTAATTATAAAGGATATAAGATTGTTACGATGCCCCTGCCCAGCAGCGGTGGAATTTTATTGCCGCAAATGATGAAGATGATAGAAGATAAACCAATCAAGTCATACGGATTTCAATCAGTTCAATCTGTTCAATTGATGACAGAAGTTGAGCGCAGATCCTATGCCGACCGGGCAAAATATTTGGGCGATGTGGATTTTTATAAGGTACCTGTAAAAAAATTAATCAGCGATGAGTATATAAAAGGAAGAATGAGTGATTACGATCCGAATAAAGCCGGCAACAGTACACTAGTTAATGCAGGCATTATTGCCGAGAGTGAAGAAACAACTCATTTAAGTGTTTATGATAAGGAAGGGAACGCAGTTGCCGTTACAACTACTCTTAATGGTGGGTACGGAAGCCGAACAGTGGTAGGTGGCGCTGGCTTTTTACTGAATAATGAAATGGACGACTTTAGTGTAAAACCGGGAGTTCCGAATATGTATGGCGCAGTAGGGGCCGATGCAAATGCCGTGGCACCTGGTAAACGCATGTTAAGTTCAATGACTCCAACAATTGTTTTAAAAGATAATAAACCTTATCTGGTGGTGGGTACTCCTGGTGGAACAACAATTACAACTTCCGTTTTTCAAACCCTGGTTAATATTTTGGAATATGATATGAATGCTTTTGATGCCGTAAATAAACCAAAATTTCATCACCAATGGTTACCCGATATGATTTTTGTTGAACCAGATTTTCCGTCCGAGGTACGTAAAGAACTTGAGAAGATTGGATATAAAGTTACCAGCCGAGGACAAATTGGAAGAACAGAAGTGATTCGCATTTTACATAACGGTAGTATTGAGGCCGTTGGGGATAAACGTGGCGATGATGACGCTGAGGGATACTAAAAGAAACAAAAGAGAAAATACAACATGACTTGAAAAACTATATGCACCATAATTCTCTTTCTTCCTCCTTACTCTTTAATCTCCTTGCCATTAAAGCTATGAGCTAAAGGAGAAAAGAGACGAAAGAGAAAATACACATGACTTGAAAACTATATCCACCACAATACTCTTTCTCCTTGCTCTTCAATCTCCTTGCCAATAATGCAAAGAGTTAAAGGAGAGAAGCGACAAAAGAGAAAATACAGCATTTAGTATTCAGAAAAATTAGAGAGTAGTTCAAACGATCGCTTCACTTAAACAGGGCGTCGATACAATAAATAATTTGATAACTTTTAAAAAGTTTTTCTTAAAAAAATCTTCCTTTAAATGATAAAAAGAATTTCTTTTATAAAGAAGTTTTATTATCAGAGCCGGAATCCCAGATAAACCTGAACGCCATTATTTTTCAGAAAGCTCTTTGGAGGCGAATCTTTCCATATACTATTAATGGGCGATTGGTACCTGACCCCAACAATACCTCTTTCTTTTTTTGCAAAGCTTAATTCAATCCCACCGATCATTGCAATGTCTACCGACTTATAGGTATCTTTTACATCTTTCCGGCTATCAAATTCGTCAATCGTTTTCGCACTTAATAGCAAACTTGTCTGCGGCCCAACAACAAAACCAATTCTTTTTCCATGAAATTTAAAAAGCAGGGGCAAAGCGATATAATCGGCATTAATCTTTGTTCCTCCGTCCTTACCACCCATCCCTATAAACATCAATTCGGGTTGAAAATTCACAAAGTTATTTAGAGATATTTCTTTAAACAATCCCACAATAATGGTTGGTTTAAAATCAAAATATCTTTGATCTCCATTTAGTTTATAATTCTGCCTGTAGAAGCCAACGCCTGCCTTAAACCCAACCCGACTTTTTTCCTGGGCGGTAGATAGTAAAAAAGGCAAAATGAACAAACTTATAAGAAAGATATTTTTTCTCATGTGAGCATTTTTTGGGTTTGGTACTTTATTCAGAATCGTAAAAATAATGGTTATGCATCAAAAATGAAATTTTTTTAGCTGCTTCACCTTTACCAGTTTTCCGTTTTGCTATTGTAACTTTATTGTTCAAGCTAAGTAAAATGACAACATCATTCGGTAATGAATTTATTGAAACAGCTATCAAAAGGGTTTTATATTACAAATCACTTGGTGAAAAAACGATTCACCAACTGAACGATGATCAATTAAATGATTCATGCGGGCCTGAGTCGAATAGTATTGCTGTTATTATTCAACATCTCAGCGGCAATATGCTTAGCCGTTGGACTAATTTTTTGACAGAAGATGGAGAAAAACCGTGGAGGCAGCGCGATGATGAATTTGAAATTCATGCATTCAATAAAATTCAGCTTATAGAAATTTGGGCGAAAGGATGGGATTGTTTTATAGGCGAACTCCGATCTCTTACCGAAAATGATTTAACAAAAACAGTTTATATCCGGCAAGAGCCATTAACCGTTACCGATGCTATCATCCGGCAATTGGCACATTACCCCTATCATGTTGGGCAGATGGTATATATTGGCAGGCTATTAAAAAAAGAAGATTGGATAAATCTATCAATTCCCCGGGGTCAATCGATCCAGTACAACCAATCGGATCAAACAAAAGACCCGGCAAAAAATTTTAAGTAATAGAAAATTTCTGGCGTTAGAAGCTCATCCGCCGAAAGAAATAAATTAATACGATATGCCCAATCTTACCTTATTAAATCCAATCAATTTGATCCAGGCAATGAAATAATTCTTGTGAGAAAAATGCAACTATTTATACGCCTGTTTTATCGAATAAAATTCTAAGTTTATTCTAACACACGAAAAAAGGTAAACCATTTCGCAATATTTTTGAAGTTTGTTAGAATGATAAAAATAGCCCTGTTTAACGCTCCTAAAAAGCTGTTAAAAAATACTCGAAATATCGGTGGAATAATCTCCTTTTATGAAAAATGAGACCAGAACTTAGCGTCCCGGGTATGAATTTTTAGATATGTGGGCATCTGTAATTTATAGATCGGGGTTGGTATTGTATTTGCACATCAACTCCGAACACTTAATTTTACAGCTAATACCCAATTTCTGAAAAAATTCTTGAAAATAACCCGTACAGTATTCCTGGTACTGATTGCGCTGATCATATTTTTATGGTTGGCCATTCAAACTACTCCTGTACAAAACTGGCTGGTCAAAAAAATCACCAATAAACTCTCAACGGATCTTCAAACTTCTGTTAGTATTCGCCATGTTGATTTTAGTCTTTTTGATAATATGCACCTTGAAGGAGTTCTGCTAACGGATCTTAAAAAAGATACCTTATTATCCGCTGGTGAAGTAACGGTAAACATTAGTGACTGGTTTTTTTTAAAAGACCATATCATTTTGAAAAACGTGGCCCTGAAAAATGCCACGGTTTACCTTAATCGAAATGATTCTATCTGGAACTATTCCTTTCTTGTTAATTATTTTAATGGCGGCAAGAAAACTAAATCTGCCAAGCCGATACAGCTTGATTTTAAAAAAGTATCGCTCACGAATATACGTATAATTCAAAAGGATGCCTGGCGTGGTGAAGACCAGGATATTCGATTTACAAGTTTAACGTTTGAAGCGGACCGCTTTGATTTAAAAGAAAAAAAGGTGCATATTCCTTCTGTCGAAATCATCGATCCTTTTTTTGCACTTAAAAACTATGACGGTAACCGACCCATTCGCAAAAAATCTTTAAGCGCTGATGAAACCATCACCAACGATCCGCTGCATCTTCGCTGGAATCCCGACAATTGGAATATTGTTATAGATAAAGTGAGTTTATTAAACGGGCATTTAGAAACAATTCATACCGCAGACACATTGCCTGATCGATACTTCGATGGCAGCAACATTCTTTTTTCGAATATCACGGGAAGCTTCCAGGATGTTCGTTTAGCAAATGATACAATTCGTGCGCTCGCTTTATTAAGTACAAGTGAGAGAAGTGGTTTAGAAATTAAGCGTTTAAAGGCATCAATAAAATTTCATCCGGAAGCAATGGAATTTGCAAACCTGGATTTGCTGACTCCGCGAAGCCATATTCGCGATTTTTTTGCAATGCGTTACCGCTCTTTTGACGATATGGGTGATTTTATTTCCAAAGTAACGATTGAAGGAGATTTCAGCAATGCTGAATTAAGCAGCGATGATCTTGCTTTTTTTGCACCTGCTCTAAAAGATCTAAAAAAGAAAATACGCATTGAAGGAAAAATTAAAGGAACTGTTGATGATCTGCAAGCAAAAAATCTAATCGTTGAAGCCGGCAACAGTACCTATCTGAATGGAAGCATTCGAATGACCGGATTACCCAACATTGAAAAAACATATATAGATTTTGATGCCAATAGTTTTAGAACTACTTATGCTGATGCAGTAAGTATTTTTCCTCAATTAAAAAGTATTAAACTGCCCCGTATTGATTTGCTCCAATACCTGCGTTTTAAAGGAAATTTTACTGGTTTCATCAACGACTTTGTTACCTACGGAACACTTGAAACAAATTTGGGTACTTTGGTAAGTGATGTGAATTTGAAATTTAATGCAAATGAAAATACACGTTATTCTGGCACCGTACAAACAAACAATTTTAATCTTGGGCGCTTTATCGAGAACAATCAGATTGGTAGCATTAATTTTAAAGGTAAAATAAATGGTACCGGAGTAAGTGAAGCCAATTTAAATGCAAAACTTGACGGATTTGTTAGCGAAATAGGTATAAATGGATATAAGTACCAAAATATAGCGGTGAAGGGCACCATTGCTAAGAAATTATTTAATGGAGATCTTAGATCGAATGATCCCAACCTGGATGCATCCCTTAATGGATTGGTAGACTTTAGCAAAAAAGTACCCACGTTCGACTTTAATGCCAATATCGCAAAAGCGGATCTTAAAAAAATAAATATTACTAAAGAAAATATTGAATTCAATGGGAAATTTCGATTTGACTTCAGCGGCAATACTATTGATAACTTTTTAGGAACAGCACGTATTTCCGACGCAAATGTATTTCGTAATGGCAACCGAATTGCATTTGATTCGCTTTTTGTAGAATCAAAAGTATTGGATAATAATAAAGTAATTACTGTATTGAGCAACGAATTTGATGCCGCATTGGTAGGTGAATTTACCATCAATGATTTACCTGCTGCCTTTCAAACTTTTCTAAATAAGTATTATCCAAGTTACATTAACCCTTCACGGTCGGTACTCAAAAATGAAAACTTCAGTTTTGTTATTACTACAAAAAATATCCAGGAATACATAGACTTGTTTGTAAATGACCTGAAAGGATTTAATTATAGTACGATAACGGGTAGAATTAACAGTAAAGAAAATTTACTTGACTTAAATGCGGAGATTCCTCAATTTTCGTATAAAAATATTGCGTTATATAATTTAACCTTGAAGGGAGCAGGCACGCTTAACAGTCTTAAAGTAGAATCGGCTATTGGTGATGTATATATAAATGATAGTTTGCATTTTCCCGGCACGACGATCAGTATAAATTCTGCGAACGATTTTTCGGATGTTAAGATTATTACCAGTGCAAACCAAACCCTTAATGCTGCCAATATTTCCGCAAAAGTAAATACCCGAACCAATGGAGTTAGTATACTTTTCAATGAATCAAATTTTGACATCAATGGAAAAAACTGGACGATCGACAAAGATGGGGAATTGGTGTTAAGCAAAGATTTAGTATCAGCAGAAGGGGTGAAAATCTACAATGGTCAGCAGGAAATACGAATCACTACCGTTCCATCTGACATTGGCAATACCAACGATATTAAAGTAGAATTGCAAAAAATAAATATCGGTGATTTTACCCCGTATGTAGTTTCTACCAATCGCCTGGAAGGATTGTTGACCGGGGCAGTAGATATCATTGATCCATTTGGAAAATTGCAAGTAGATTTTAGAGGAGAAGCGGAACAGTTTCGACTGGATAATGACTCTGTTGGGAAAATAAAAGTAGGTGCAAACTATAATCAAAAAACAGGAGTCGTAAATTTTGACGGTATTTCCGACAACAAAGATTACCGATTTGATCTCAAGGGAATTTATAATATCTTAGATAGCGCCGGCGATAAACAGCTTGATATTCTTACAAACTTCAATGACACGAGGATTAATTTGCTCGAGCGCTATTTATCAGGAGTGTTTAGCAATTTAGATGGCCTTGCTACCGGAACGTTAAGAATAGTTGGTGCCCCAAAATCTTTAAATTATATTGGAAAGGTTGGATTGAAAGATGGAAAATTAACGGTTGCATATACTAACGTTACGTATACCATACCAAAAGCTGATTTTGAATTCAAAGAAAATTTGATTGACTTTGGATCATTCATCTTAAAAGATTCTTTGGGAAATACAGGAACCGTCTCACGAGGGAAACTCCGGCACCGCTCTTTTAATAAAATGGATTTTGATTTTGCACTTAACACCAATAAGCTTCTTGTTTTAAATACCAATAGCCTCAGTCAGGATCCATTTTATGGAAAAATTATAGCCCGCGCCAATCTTACATTTAGCGGACCTATGGAAGATATGGTAATGAATATTAAGAACGCTGAACCTGCTGATAGTTCAGAACTTTCTATTCGCTCGGGCAATAGCCGCGAGAGCGGGCAGGCAGATTTTATTGTTTGGAAAACATACGGAAGAGAAATGGAATTGGTAAAAAGTAATAAAGAAAGTAAACTCACTTTTTTCCTGGACGTAAATACCAATAATCTTGTGAAGATGAACGTTATCATCGACGAGTTAACAAATGATGTAATGAGTGCGTTGGGTCATGGTAATTTGAAAATACAGGCTAATACCGCAGGGTTATTTAATATGGTTGGCCAATTTGATATTGATAAGGGTAATTACAATTTTAATTTTCAGTCATTGTTACGAAAACCATTCGTTTTAAACGGAGATGCGGGTAGCTATATCCGTTGGAGCGGGAACGCAACAGATGCTGACCTAAATGTGTTGGCAGAATATGAAGCAGACAATGTTAAGTTTAGTGACTTGGGCGACCAGTTGTATGCACAGGGAGGTGGAGACATCGATTATATAAAAAAGTACCGTGGAAAGGTAAGGGTATTGGCAAAACTTACCGGCAAGTTGATGAAACCAGAAATTGACTTTTCCCTTGAAATGCCTGATGGCAATCCATTGAAAAACGATCCAATTGTATTGAATCTTTTAAGAGATATCCAGGCCGACAAAAATGAATTGACGAAGCAGGTAGCCTTCCTGATAATCTTTAATAGTTTTGGACCAAGATCAACAACTACCCAGGCATCTTTAGCAGGAAGAACTTTTGAAGGACTTGTTTCCAGTAGTATTTCCGGATATATATCCAATGCACTGAACAAACAATTTTCCAATATTGTTAAGAAGTTATTCAATGATGAAAGTATAAAAGTAAACTTCAATGCACAATTGTATAATGGATCTTATCTGTTAAATGATGCGGGCAACAATAGTTTTAATATAGATCGTACCAATCTGAATTTATCGCTTGCAAAAAGTGTATTCAATGAACGATTAACGTTTACTTTTGGAAGTGCTTTTGATTTCGGACTAACCTCCACGCAGGCAAGGGCCACAAATAATCTTCAATTTTTGCCGGATATTGCTGCCGAATTGAAGTTAAGACCCGATGGCAAACTTCTACTTACATTTTTTTACCGCGATAGTTATAACTACCAATCTGCTACCGGCAAACAAAACCGCTCAGGGGCCGGTATCTCCTACCGCCGCGATTTTGAATATTTTGGTGATTTATTCAAGAACGATCAGAAAAAGAAAAAGCTGAAAATTAATAAGAATGATTCTACAGAATCGAAAATAATCCCGGGTACTACCAGCAATAACTAGACGAATACGATCAACGAATAGATAGATAGCCTCTGTTATCCTTTCAAAATATCATGCCCAAGCTTATCTCTTTTCGTTTCAAGATATTTCTCATTATGCGAATTAGGGATCATTTCGATGCTGACTGCTTCGGTTACTTCCAAACCATATCCTAATAGTCCGGCTCTTTTCTTAGGGTTATTACTAATAAGTTTCAATTTGGCAATACCTATATAGCGAAGTATTTGGGCACCGATACCATAATCCCTATTATCCATCGGAAATCCCAAATGAATGTTGGCTTCTACGGTATCCATACCATTTTCCTGAAGCTTGTATGCTTTTAGTTTATTAACCAATCCTATCCCCCTTCCTTCCTGGTTCATATAAAGGATAACTCCTGTTCCCTCTTTTTCTACCATTTGCATAGCCGCATGCAATTGATCACCACAATCGCAACGCAGAGATCCCAATATATCGCCGGTAAAACAGGAGGAATGCACCCGCACAAGAACGGGGTCTTCTTTTTTCCAGAATCCCTTTATCAATGCCAGGTGCTCATTCGTTGTATTTTTTTCACGGAAAGCAATGAGTTTGAAATGACCATATTTTGTAGGCATATCTACCCGAACAATCTCTTCAATCAGCGAATCAGTTTTTAGCCGGTATTCAATTAAATCTTTAATAGAAATAATTTTGAGCTCAAATTTTTTTGCGATTTCTATTAATTCGGGAAGTCGCGCCATTGTTCCATCCTCATTCATAATTTCCACCAATACCCCGGCAGGGCCAAATCCGGCCAATCGGGCAAGATCAATAGTAGCTTCTGTATGTCCCGTTCTTCTTAATACCCCACCCTTCTTTGCCCTGAGCGGAAAAATATGACCCGGTCGGCCCAAATCATCTGGCCTGGTAGCAGGATCGATAAGTGCCTGAATCGTTTTTGCCCGATCTTGTGCCGAGATACCGGTAGTACATCCATGACCTAGCAGATCTACTGAAACCGTAAATGCGGTTTCATGCAGCGCGGTATTATTGCTTACCATTTGTTCAAGTTGAAGTTCATCACACCGTTCGTCTAACAATGGCGCGCAAATCAAACCACGGCCATACTTACTCATAAAGTTTATAACTTCAGGGGTAACGTGTTGTGCGGCCCCAATAAAATCGCCTTCATTTTCACGATCTTCATCGTCTACAACAATAATCAGCTTTCCTTTCCGAATTTCGTCAATCGCACTTTCGATAGTATCCAGCATTCAAAATAATTTGAACAAAGGTAGTAATTAAGCACCTTTATTTAAGCGTTGGGGGGCGAGATTTAGACCCGTAAAAGCGTGTTTACTACGATTTTTTTCGCAATATTTTGTTGACATTAAGTTTCCTATATTTATGCATAATTTGCTTTCTTTGCAACTGTAAAACAAAACTAATATGCTAAAGAGAATTGCGCACTTCTTGCTTGCGTTAATAGTATTTCCTTTTGCCCTAACCGCCCAGGAAACCAATAGTAATATTGGAGGAACCATTAAAACAACTAAAGGCGAACCACTTGTTGGAGCAACCATTACCGCAACCCATATTCCTACAGGAACTATTTACCGGATTGCGAGCCGCACTGGTGGTCGATTTAATTTATACAATGTCCGGCCAGGCGGACCCTACACTATTGCAGTAAGTTTTGTAGGGTTTAATGATGAAAAAAAAGAAGATATTTTCCTTAATCTGGGCGAAACATCTATTCAGGATTTTCAATTGGCAGATAAATCAACCAATCTTACAGAAGTTGTAGTAGCTGCCAAAAAAATTCTTTCCTCAGGAAAAGGTGGAACGGAAACAAGTATTGGCCGGGATAAAATGGCTAACCTTCCAAATGTTGGACGTGGTTTGAATGATTATCTTAAATATACACCACAAGCAAAAGTTACTGGAGATGGTGGTGTTGCATTTGCAGGTCAGAATAACCGTTATAATTCTTTTTTCATTGATGGCGCAAACAATACAGATATATTTGGATTGGCCGCTTCGGGAACCAATGGTGGACAAGCTGGCGTTGCACCCATTTCTATTGATGCAATTGATCAGATACAGGTTATACTTTCTCCCTACGATGCGCAATTTGGAAATTTTACCGGTGGCGCCGTAAATGCAATTACAAAATCGGGCACAAATCAATTACAAGGATCTTTATGGTATTATTTCCGTGATCAAAATCTTACTGGCTTGTCTCCAATCGCATTACCCAAAGTTGGTTTTCCAAATGTTGTAGAAAGAGCACGTATTGCACCATTCACCAATAAAACCTATGGTTTTCGTTTAGGGGGGCCCTTAATTAAAAATAAATTATTTTATTTTTTCCTTGCAGAATGGCAACGAGATACTAGGCCACAACCATTCAATTTGGCTGATTACCGGGGAACTACAAACCAAACTGGTTTGGATAATCTTGCAAACCTGCTTCGTTCAAAATATAATTATGAACCAGGTGGTTATTTAGATAATCCAGAGCAGGTAAATGCAGAACGTATCAATGCTAAGATTGACTGGAATATTAATGACAATAATCGTTTTTCGCTTTCGTATCGTTATAACAATGGTTTACGATACAATACTTCCAGCAGTGCAAGTACTGTAATCAATTATTACAACAATGGATATCTTTTTCCCAACAAAACACATTCTGTATCTGCAGAATTGAAGTCCACCTTTAAAAACAATGCAAATAACAGGCTATTGGTTACTTATACGAACGAGCTGGATGACAGGGGGCCAATTGGTCAATCATTTCCAAGGGTAAGTATTTTGGATGGACCAGGCACTATAATATTTGGAACAGAAAATTTTTCTGCCGGCAACCTGTTAAAGGCAAAAAACCTCAGCATCCTGGATATGGTGAAGTTCTATAAGGGTAATAATGTGATTAGCGTTGGAACCGACAATGAGTTTAATAATGTATTGAATACTTTCGTTCGTGATAATTTTGGCACTTATCAATTTAGCAATATAAACGATTTTATCAACGGCGCAACCCCGCGCAGGTACCAACGTTCATTTTCTTTACTTGATGCTGAATCTGGCGACGCAACTAAAGCGTCTGCCAAATTTAAAACACTTCGCATTGGCTTTTTTATTACCGATGAAATTAAAGTTAATGATAATTTTAGTTTGATATTGGGCATACGGGCAGATAGAACCGAATTACTAACTAAACCGCTGGAAGATAAATTTTTTAATGATACAGCCGTTGCTAAAATTAGTCAGTATTATGATTTGCAGGGTGCCCGTTCTGGCCAAACAATGGATCCACGCTGGATGATTTCCCCACGCATTGGATTTACCTATCGTATGCCGGAAGAAGGAGTAGCAATAAGGGGTGGAATGGGGATTTTCGCTGGCAGGGTACCGCTAGTGTGGCCTGGAGGCGTTTATAATAACAATGGAATTAGTATTGGTGGTGTTGATTTGAATCCTCCAACAAGTGGTTTCGTTTTTAATCCCGATCCGCTTAACCAACCAACGGCAGCTTCACTTGGACAAAATATTAGTAATTCACGCGGACAAATCGACCTTGTTGCAAAAGATTTTCGTTTACCAACAGTTTTCAGAACTTCCTTAGCAGTTGATAAAAAATTAGGAGAAGGCTGGACATTTACAACAGAATTTGTACTTACAAAAAATATATGGGAGCTTAATTATCAAAATGTAAACATTCTTCCACCAATAGGGAAATCGCTTACGTTGGATTCACGGAATGTATATTCAGCCGGTGCTGCGCCAACACGTATTCCGCTAAGGTCAAATGGCTCGAATCCTTATCCAGGTATGGTTTATCTTTTGAGCAATAATAAGGGCCGCAAAGGTTTTTCTTACTCCTTAACGATGACGATCGATAAAGCGTTCAGAAATGGATTTGCATTCAACGCCAACTACACATACGGAAATTCGGTTACCCTCAATGAAGGAACAAGTT
>JANNEK010000286.1:0-13399 GCA_031378605.1 Chitinophagaceae bacterium
TTCCAATAAAAGCAGTGATTTCTTTTTTTGGTCCAACTGAACTCATTTCTTTATATAATAATCCACCGGGCCCAACCATTCCTTTGTTGTTATCCCTGGTAACCGGGGGAACACCATTAACAATACCTTCATTGTATGAACAATCGAGTCCGTATAATTTTGTAACCAATACCTCCTGCCCAACCTTAGTATTACAGGGAGGAAATGATCCACTGATACCTGCTTCACAGTCGGTGTTATTGATTAATCAATTAACTGCAAAAGGAGTTTTTAATCAGTATGTATACTATCCTAACGAAGGACATGGTTGGACGGGGCCAAACCTGGATGATAGTTTTAATAAAATAGAAACATTTTTAAAACAACAGCTTCAATAATTCTATTTCTTATTGTTTGAGTTTATACCAGATTAAAAGGCCAATAAAAGAAGCAATGATGGCCATTATTATAAGGTATACCATTGAATGAGCGCTTCGATCATTACCTTTCATTATATTGATTTTACACGCCTGCATGTATTTATGTAAGTTGGGGAAAGACGAATTCTTTTTCTCAACCTTTTTCAAATAATTCAATGATGTATTGTAAGAGCGGGCCTGAAAAAATTTCATGGCTTTACTAAAATCAACACTTACAGAACCAGGAACAGGAACCACTGTACCAGAAAAGAAATCGCGGATAACTTCAAGGGGTATTGCAAAATTTAATCCTGGCGCAAGGCCACGGGCATTATCATCGAGGCTGCCAAATGTACTGATACCAATTGCTTCTCCATTTTTATTACACACCGGTCCGCCACTGTTACCGTGGTTGATACCTGCATCCATTTGAACAACGGGCCAGCCATTGACTGTTTTTTTCAAAGCACTGATGATCCCTTTAGTAAGTGTTGGTTCAAGCACTGTTTCTTCCGATAAATACTCATTATTATTTACGGGGTTAGGATAACCATATGCAAAGATATCTTCCCCTACCAGCACTTCATTGGATGCCGCAAGAGGAATAGAAGGCAATTCAACCGGCAGTTCAATTTTCAGGATGGCAAGGTCCTTTCCAGGCATCGAGCGGCCTTTCTTAATAATAACTGCAGGTACTTCTTTCGCATATATTTTTCCGCTAGTATCGTCAATATTTAAAATTACAATAACCTTCTTCTTAACTTCCTCCAACTCAATCGGTACAATTCGGGAATATACATTCGCAAAAGTTCTATTTAATAAATTTCGTTGAATCTCTGTGAATTTAACACCCCAATCCAGTTCAAGAGAAGAAATATTTGTTTCAGATACAGAATTAAAAGCAGACAGAATAAATCGACGGTTGATAAAATTATCGTCTTCATCAACAACATGACAATTGGTTAACACAAAACCATTTCCCGAAATGATAAAGCCGGAACCATGTGCTGTAACTTTTTCGCGGTGCCGGAAATAATTGAACTCATTAATAAAATAATAGGAGGGACGCCGCTCAAATTCATTCAATACAATATCCAGTTTCTCTTCGGGGTTTAGAAAAATACTATCCAACTCCAAACGATGAATAGAATCAAGCAACCGGTTAAAAAATTTTTCATTCACTTTTATTTCCTGAACATTTACCTCTGCTAAAATTTCGGTGCGTACCATTACAACTGCTGCCCGGTTTGTGGCATATTGCAAAACGGCATTGTTGATTTGTGCCAAGGCCTTTTCAGGGTAAGAAACAGCTAGCATACATATAACCAAAAACAGGGTTCCCTTATTCAAAAAAATTTTATCCATAGATTTAGAATGTTGAAAACCGAAACTTATTGTAGTATTGCCTGTAAAAATATAATAATGTCTTCGCAATTAGCACCTTTAGCTGAACGATTAAGGCCATACCGTATATATGATTTGGTAGGTCAGGAGCATTTGACCGGTGCCGGAAGTATTTTACGAACTGCCATTGAAAACGGCAAAGTACCTTCAATGATTTTATGGGGCCCTCCGGGTACGGGCAAAACAACCATCGCGAATATTATTGCACATTCGCTAGCGGTTCCATTTTATACATTGAGTGCTATCAGCAGTGGTGTAAAAGAAATTCGGGAAATAATTGAAGAATCCAAATCAAAAGAAAAAGCGATCCTTTTTATTGATGAAATACACAGGTTCAATAAAGGACAACAAGATTCTTTGTTAGGCGCGGTAGAAAAAGGAATTCTAACCCTTATTGGTGCTACCACTGAAAATCCCTCCTTTGAAGTAAATAGTGCCTTGCTTAGCCGTTGCCAGGTTTATGTATTAAAATCCTTAGACGAAAAAAACCTGGTGCACTTATTACACCATGCAATTGCAGTTGATGATTATCTTATCAAAAAAAAACTGGTATTAAAAGAAACAAATGCGCTCATCTCTATTGCAGGTGGTGATGCCAGAAAATTATTAAATCTCCTGGAAATTGTAGCAGATGCATCATTCGATGAAACAGTAATAACAGATGAACAGGTAATGGAAATTGCTCAAAGAAAAATTGCCCTTTATGATAAGAAAGGAGAGCAGCATTACGATATTATTTCTGCATTTATCAAATCCATTCGGGGTAGTGACCCTAATGCAGCCGTTTATTGGCTGGCACGAATGATTGAAGGAGGAGAAGATATAAAATTTATTGCCAGGAGGATGGTTATTTCAGCAAGTGAAGATATTGGAAACGCTAATCCTACGGCATTAGTTATGGCCAATACCTGCTTCGATGCGGTTACAAAAATCGGTTACCCGGAAGCGAGAATTATTTTATCGCAATGCGCTATTTATCTTGCCGCCTCCGCAAAAAGTAATTCCTCCATAGTGGCCATAGAAGATGCGCTGGCGGCGGTTCGGCAACAGGGGGATCTGCCCGTTCCTTTAGCCATCCGAAACGCTCCAACTAAACTTATGAAAACTCTTGACTATGGAAAGGGGTATGAATATTCGCATAACTATGAAAATAATTTTTCAAAACAGGAATATCTTCCTCCTGCCATCAGCGGTAAAAAGTTTTACGAACCTGGCAAAAATATTCGGGAAGATGAATTTCGAAAACACTTAAAACAACTATGGGGTGATAAATATGATTATTAAAATAAAGCAGTAACCCGGTCAGGTGTTTTTTAGAATTTACAGCGTGTAATTATTTTCGACAATTATATAATATTAATCAATCAATTTGAAGTATATGTCCCAGATTTGGAATTGCAAACCATTCATGGAATTAACTCCCAAAGAATTATATTCTATCATGCAATTGCGTAATCAGATTTTTGTTGTAGAACAAAACTGTGTTTACCAGGATGCCGATAATAAAGATATATATTGCTTACACTTAATGGGATGGGAAAACGAACAACTGATTGCGTATACCCGATTGCTGCCCAGGAATATAAGTTATATGTATGCTTCCATAGGAAGAGTATCCACTTCTCTTGTTGTAAGAGGAAGCGGAATGGGAAAAAAATTAATGGAAAAATCAATTTCTACTATATATAATGAATGGGGAATTCAGTCTATTCAAATTGGTGCGCAGTTTTATCTCAAGAAATTTTATGAATCCTTTGGTTTTCAACAAACAAGTGAAATTTATTTGGAAGATGGTATAGAACATATAGAAATGTTACTAAATTAATTATAAGTAAATACCCCATATCGCTTATTTCTTTTAAAAAATATTATCCCCACTACACACAAAAAATATCTTTTTCGCGTTTCTTGTAAGTATCTCCGTTGTTTATTATTTTAGACTCGGAATCCTTTGACCATCTGAAAACTAAATCTAATATCTCATGAAACAAAAGCTACACTCTTTTGTGTGGAAGTGCTTCGTAGCATCACTTCTAATACTATCAGGCTATTTACCTTCGTATAGCCAATACTCAGAAAATACTTCCTTTTTTGAAGCAGGTATAACGGTAGGTCCATCGAATTTCTTAGGAGATCTTGGTGGTAATTACGGAAAGGGAACCACTTTTCTTAAGGACAATAATATACAGATGACCAAACTAATGTTTGGTGCCTATCTTTCTTATCATCCTAGTGAATGGTTAGGTTTTCGCCTTGCTGGTAATATCGGCAGTATCGAAGGCGATGATGCAATCATTAAAGGTAAGGGTGGTTTGGAAGAAGCGCGTAGCAGAAGAAATTCCAACTTCAAATCAAAAATTCAGGAAGTCATTCTGGTAGCTGAAATATATCCAAGTGTATTTTTTGAATACGAACCAGGTGACACCTATCATAAAATTCGCCCATACGGTATAATTGGAGTGGGTGGATTTCATTTTAATCCCCAGGGAACAGATCCTACAACAGGTAACCTTGTTAATTTAAAGCCCCTACACACCGAGGGACAGGGATTTTCACAATATCCCGACCGTAAAGAATATAAACTTACGCAACTGAATATACCAATGGGTGTTGGTGTTAAATACTTTGCAAGCGAAACAGTTAGTCTGAGCCTGGAAGTTATACACAGAAAAACATTTACGGATTATATAGATGATGTAAGTAGAGATTATATAGATCCTTCATTGTTTTATAATAACCTGCCACTTGCTCAAGCTCAAATGGCGGAACGATTGGCTAACAAAAGTGGAAATGGAAATACGGCTGGTCAATTTTTTCCTGGTCAAAAAAGAGGAACACCTACCAATAACGACGCCTATTTTTCTGTAGGTTTCAAATTAGGTTTCCGATTAAACACCAACAGCGATAAACGCTGGAGAAATAGTACCCGTTGCCCTGTTAAATTCTAATGGTATTGAATTCGGTTAATGATATTTGTTAATCCGTACCCTTTGAATCAACAGGTCCTTTAACCTAAAGGCGCATCACTATGAAAACTATTGTACCCGTAATAAAACGTATCGGCCTTACTATGCCCATGCTTGTAATAGCAGGTCTGCTGGCAACCTTCAATTTTTCAGCTTACTCTTCAAAAACAAATTATAACGGTACTACAGCTCTCATCAGAGATACCATCCTGGTTCAAAAGCAACTCATCAGTAAGAAAATCAAAATCAAATTGTATCCCAATGCCAATCACCAGGTACTGTTTTTCAGTGCTTCGGGTGATGCAGGAAAAGTATATCAATTATTCCTGTTTGATATTGATGGAAAACTGATAAAACAAGTTAATATCCGCAATAAACAAACTACCGTGCTTAACCGAATAGATAAAGGAAGTTATTCTTATGAAGTGTTTAGTGATGATGAGCGTATTGAAAACGGCCAGTTAATGGTAAAATAATTATTAAACTAAAAAATATTCTATAGATAATTGCCAATAAGCAGCAGGGAAATTAATTTAATCTGATATCCGGTTGAGTCAAAGACCTGATCCGTTCCCTATTATTTCAAAAGTACCTAACAAAAAAGATTTTATTAAACACTCCCTGCGCTTGCTTATTGGAATTTATTTCCTGGAAACCACAGGATACTCAGTAGCCAACGATTAATACTTGTTGGCTATTTTTTATTATCTGCTACTGGCGTTTGAACGTTGTAAAAGGCCCAGCCCATCTTCTGAGATGAATCGTTAAAAACTTATATTTGCGAAAAGCACATCATGAAGTACACAATCTTTTTACTGGCTGCCTTTCTTTTTATTTCCTGCGATTTTAAAGTAAGTACCAAAGAAAATAAGAGTACAGAAAAAAAAGCAGACCGCCTTAGCAAAATAAGGAACGGCATTCTTATTGAACAAAAAGGTTTACTGGTGAGCCAGGCGTTTCTTGTATATGAGGATGGCAGCCTGGTGCCCGAAACCAATCTGGTTGAGCTTAAAAAAGAATTGACAGTTCATTTGGTTATTGATACTGGCTTTTCTGTAACAGAAGGTCATGTGCGTTTAGGTGCTTCAGAAAAAGTAGAAACAAATGAAGGGGATCAGGTTCTTAACGAAGAAGATCTTTTTTCAGGTAAGGACAAAGTCTCAGCCACCGATGCAAAATTGATAACGCTCAAAGTACGGATAGATCAGGTAGCAAAATTATTCGACTATTACAAAGTTAGCTTTCGGGTGTGGGATAAAAACAACCAGCATGAAGTGCGTGGTTCGTATAAATTTAATATTCAGTAAGGAAACAATCAGGTAAGGAATATTGCTGCCACTTCCTTCCAATTATTCAACCGGTGATAGTTAGTTATATTCAAATTGTGCGCTGCTGTAAACAAATATTTTTTTCCAGGGAAATGAATAAGATTGCGTTCATGATCATCAATAATATAATCTCCAAAAATTAATTTCTTATCGCCACACAATACAATTTGCTTCCAGCCAATAAAAGGAAAGTGATCAGCTAGCCATTCTACCTTATCTTTTAGAGAATTAGGAAATTCAATGGCAGCAGAAACGATAAACAATTCATATCGCTGATTAATTTCTTTTAGTACATCCTGGCAATCTGTTATTATTGGTAAATCCCGAAAAAATCCCGGCGCTAATAAACGTTCCCTGCATTCCACCTGGTGTTGCTCGGAAAAACCTTTTATCCAGCTCGACCCAATCATTCTTGAATAATCAATTGGTAAATTATATTTTTTGGTATACCAATCAATCATTGCACCCATGGGGTCTGCCATAACTTCATCCATGTCTACTATTAATCGTTCCATATGAGTAGTGAATCGTGAATTGATGCTTAAAGAAAAGCAATCTTTTGCAAATAGAATCTAAATAAAAAAATCGGCAATAGCCCGGTTCGGGTACATTTAAAATTATTGCTGTCTTTTTCTCTTACCCATTAACCTCCTCTCTTTATAAGTGGAAGGAAATTGACGCAACAATTTCAAATACTCCTATTCTTGCTCTTTACTATTCACTATTTTTGCCTTCATAACTCTTGCTTGCTATGATCAATCCCGATATCTTGCTGAAAGCGTACCGTCTCATGTGTTTGGCAAATGCTATGGCCGAAACCTATGAATCTAACCGCACTCTCTGTAAATACGTTCACTCAACTTCGCGTGGCCATGAAGCTATTCAACTCGCCACTGCTTTTCAATTATTACCTTGCGATTTTATCAGTCCCTATTACCGCGATGAAAGCATTTTATTGGGATTAGGATTTACCCCCTATGAATTGATGCTGCAATTGCTCGCTAAAAAAGACGATCCCTTTTCAGCGGGAAGAGAATACTACGGGCACCCTAATTACAATGGGAAGGATAAGCCTGTTATTATTCATCAAAGTAGTGCAACCGGAATGCAGGCCATACCAACTACCGGTATTGCACAAGGTATAAAATTTCTGGAACAACATCTGAACGAAAGATTAAGAAAAGGATTGAATGATGAATTGCCCGTAGTTGTTTGTTCGTTAGGCGACGCAAGTATTACAGAAGGAGAAATAAGTGAAGCATTTCAGTTTGCTGTTTTAAAAAAACTTCCGATAATATACCTGGTGCAGGATAATAACTGGGGCATCAGCGTTACTGCAGAAGAAGCCAGAGCCATGGATGCCTATGAGTATGCCGGTGGTTTTCCCGGATTAGAGCGAATACGGATTGATGGAAGCCATTTTGAAGAAAGTTATGATACCATGCAGCGTATTGTTCAATACGTGCGGGAGCACAGGACGCCTTTCCTTATTCAGGCAAAACTGCCCTTGCTTGGCCACCATACAAGTGGCGTACGAAAAGAATTTTACAGGAGTAAGGAAGACCTCGCAAAACACCTGCAAGATGATCCGCATCCTAAACTACGGAAACGGTTAATCGAAATTGGAGTTTCAGAACCAGTGCTGGCAGAGATAGAAAAAAATGCAGCTATAGAAATAAAAACACAATTTGACCGGGCAAGCGCAGCTTCCGAACCAAATCCATTACAAGTTAGCGATGCTATTTTTGCACCAACTCCTGTTATGGTAGAAAAAGGAACAAGAGTGCCCGCCGGTAATCAAAAAATTCTAATGGTTGATGCAGCACTTTTTGCTATTCGGGAAATTATGGAAGATTTTCCGGAAGTAATATTGTATGGGCAGGATGTTGGTAAACGTTTAGGAGGTGTATTTCGTGAAGCAGCTACATTAGCTTCGCAATTTGGTGATCATCGAGTTTTTAATACGGCCATCCAGGAAGCTTATATTATTGGATCAACCATCGGGCTAAGTGCCGTAGGTATTAAACCAATTGTTGAAATACAATTTGCCGATTATATTTTTCCGGGAATAAATCAGTTGGCGTCTGAAGTAGCAAAAAGTTGTTATCTCTCAGTGGGAAAATTTTCGGTTCAATCGCTTATTCGTATCCCTGTTGGCGCATATGGCGGTGGTGGGCCTTACCATAGTGGCTCCATTGAAACAATTCTTCTTTCAATAAAGGGTATTAAAATCGTATATCCATCCAATGCAGCCGATATGAAAGGGTTAATGAAAGCTGCTTTTTTGGACCCTAATCCGGTAATAATGCTGGAACACAAAGGACTTTACTGGAGTAAAATGCCAGGCACAGAAGATTCTAAAACGATTGAACCTTCAAGAGACTATATTCTGCCATTGGGTAAGGCTTGTAGTTTGGTTAAGGCAGAGGAGCATAAAATAGCAGCAGGAGAAACTTGTTGCATCATTACTTATGGAATGGGCGTGTATTGGGCAAAGTCTGCGGCTATTCATTTTCCCGGGCAAATAGAAATCGTGGATCTGCGAACGTTATTTCCACTTGATGAAGAATTAATTTATGCAGTGGTTTCTAAACATGGACGCTGCCTTGTTTTAACCGAAGAGCAACAGAATAATTCATTTGCAGAAGCATTGGCCGGAAGAATTTCAAATCATTGTTTTAAAATGCTGGATGCTCCGGTAGAAGTATTAGGCGCGTTGAATTTACCAGCAGTACCTATGAATATTATATTGGAGGCAGCGATGTTACCTGGCCCCGATAAAGTAAGAGCGTGTATAAAAAAATTATTAACGTATTAAAAAGTAATACTTTCTATGTGATTGTAAAGAACCATTTTCCAGAACTGGCAGTTAATGGTAATAGTTAATTCCGTAAGTCAGGGCAAAATCAATTTTCACAATAATACCACTTACAAATTTTGATATTTAAGTAACAGCAACTATTTTCTTTTTCGGTTTATCATACTTCTCCCTCATTTCTGTAATCGGATACTCTATATACTTGAAACTAAAATGCGATAGAATGAGCGATACTGCAATGAACAAAAGAAATAAAAATAGTTGATAAATAATATTTTCGCTTAGCTGCAGGTGTTTTATAAATAAGATCGAAACCAACGGATGAAGCAGGTAAATAGAATACGAAACCTTACTGATAAAGGAAACAGGGCTATTAAAAATGCCCATACTTTTTACTTCTCTCAGGTAAGGAATTGAAAGCGCGAATGCAATACTGAAAAGCGGGAAAATAAATACTGAACTAATTAGCCCAAATTGATAACGGTGAACAGTGAAATAATAAAGGATAGTTGATGAAAAAAATAAGACAACCGCTCCTGCCATCATTTGGTTTTTATAATGAAGAAATTTTTCTTTGATGGTATTCAGAAAGTAGGCTACCAATATACCTAAAGCAATAGCATCGAGCCGGAATAACGTAATTTTTCGGAAATGCAAATCCCAGTTAGGAGCAAAATTTGCTTTTAGTTGATTGATAAAATTGAACTCAATGGCAAGATATAATCCCAGCCGTAATAGAAAAGGTATAAAGAAGAAAAGCCCGATACCCAGTAAAAATGATCGCCGGAATTTTAATTTGAATACGGTAAATAAAAGAAACATCAGCAAAGGGAACAGCAAATAAAAATATTCCTCGATCGTAAGACTCCACGCAGGTTCAAAAAAATGCGGGTGTGGCCATAAAAAATTCTGCAGAAATACAGGAAAAAGAAGTGTTTTTATACTTAATCCGTCGGGTCCTTCATAAACAACATATAATATAACATTCAGAATAAGGGTAACATAATATAACGGAAGTGTACGAAACCATCGCCTGATCCAGAATGTACGCATTACCGGGCCATCCACTTTTTGGCTAAATGCCTTAAACATTATATTACCAATCAGAAACCCACTCAGTACAAAGAAAATTTCAACACCAATAAAACCAAGGTATAGAAATAAAAAATCTTTCCCCTTTTGAAAAGGTAAAAAAATAAGTGCATGACTTAATAACACAAAAAGTACGGCTGCCGTTCTCATCAAATCGAGGCCTATATATCTGTTTCCAGTCATTTTAGGGGAATTAGTAACATCACGCTAAATTATTATTAGCACATCATAAAACGGTAGTTTTATCTTCATATTGCCTCTATTAATTGTCTTTATCTGGTATTGAAAAATGAAAATAACGGAAAATATTTTTGAATCTCTTTTTTCTTTAAATTGAAGACTTGAATAAACAGGGTATTTTACCACAAAACTGAATTTTTGTATGGGCTCCGGATCAATGATCGTTTTAATTATCGCCGCAATCGCTTTTTCGGGCATCGCGATACTGGTGTCTAAACTTGTATTGAAAGCCAGTAAGAACTCCCAAAAATTGCAAACCTATGAATGTGGTGTACCTACAAGAGGAAAAACATGGGTACAGTTTAATGTAGGGTATTATCTATTCGCACTTATTTTTTTGATTTTTGATGTAGAGCTTGTTTTTTTATATCCCTGGGCTGTTGTTGCAAAAAGCATGGGTTGGGTAGCTTTTATCGAAATTATTATTTTTCTTTTCATACTCTTTATTGGTTTTTTATACGCACATAAGAAGGGAGCCTTGAAATGGAAATAGTTTTATCAAGCAGGTTGAAAAGTATAAAAATTTAACGAATCTTACATTCAAAGCTGTTTAGCGATTTGTATAACGAAAAAATATAAACGCTTATCGGATTTTGTACTATCTATAAATAATCATGTCGACAGATCAACAAATACAAAAAACTTTTCCAGGTGAAGTGCATCCAACTGCTGGTGGGGGTGTATTGGTAAGCAAACTAGATGAAGTAATTAATTGGGCACGAAGTAATTCACTTTGGCCGCTTGTTTTTGGTACAAGCTGCTGTGCGATTGAAATGATGAGTACCGCCGGCGCAAAATACGATTGGAGTCGTTTTGGTTTTGAAGTAGCCCGTGCTACGCCGCGTCAGGCGGATGTAATTATTATAGCAGGAACTATCGTCAATAAAATGGCCCCGGTTTTAAAAAGATTGTATGATCAGATGGCCGATCCTAAATATGTGATTGCAATGGGTGCATGCGCCACCAGTGGCGGCCCTTTTTTTTATAATACCTATTCTGTTGTAAAAGGAGCTGATCATATTATACCAGTGGATGTATATGTTGCCGGCTGCCCGCCACGTCCTGAGGCACTATTACACGCTCTGATAACCTTGCAACAGAAAATTAAAAGCGGTGGTAAGCGAGAGAAAATTTCAATTGATGGAAATAAAATAGTAGAAGTTAAATAGATTGGGGATATTTTCAAAAGGCATGTATTGATTTAGTATTGGGATGTATAGTTTAGTTACTTTAGAATATTTTATAGAATACTGTTTCTTGTTTTTGGATTTTTTACAGTGATGACAAACGACGAATTAAAAAATGAATTGATACAAATCCATCCCTCCCTGACTTTCGAGGAAGGCGGGGAATGGGTTAATGCATGGGTAGAATCTTCGACCTGGGAAATCGTTGCAAAACAACTTCAGAAGAATTCCAATCTTTTGTTCGATTATCTTTTTTGTTTAACCTGCGTTGATTGGAAAACACATTTAACAATGGTGTATCATTTAAGTTCCACTACCTACCGGCACCAAATAGTGGTTAAATCAAAATTAAACCGTGAACAGGCTGTTATCGAAACAGTATCGCATCTATGGCGTACGGCAGAATTTCATGAAAGAGAAGTATATGAATTGTTTGGTGTAAATTTTTTGAATCATCCGGATTTGCGGTTACTCATTTTACCTGATGGATGGGAAGGAAAAAATCCAATGCGCAAAGATTATGACGATCCTATTAATATTATTAAGTTGTAGGAAGGATGAAAGCGGGGAGATAGAAGGCAGAGATAGAGTGAAGATATAGAATACAGAGTACAGAATATAGAATATAGAATGAAGAATACAGAAGAAGTTGATTTTGGAAATTAAACAGGAAGCACACAGCATATTAAAATGTATCGCCAAACAGAAATAATAAAGGATGCAACTCCACTCGCTTCATTGCAGGGTGAAGATATTGGTGATATGATTATCAATGTAGGTCCCCAGCATCCGTCTACGCATGGTGTACT
Organism: Chitinophagaceae bacterium; assembly: GCA_031378605.1. Classification (GTDB taxonomy): domain Bacteria; phylum Bacteroidota; class Bacteroidia; order Chitinophagales; family Chitinophagaceae; genus Endoryza. Next base: position 12,243 of record JANNEK010000286.1, read on the forward strand.
GCATTTGGTAATTACACTTAATGGAGAAACTATTAAAAAAGTAGAACCTCATTTAGGATATATTCATCGCTCTATTGAAAAAATGTGCGAGAGTTTATCCTACAGGCAATTTATTTATAGTACCAGCCGCATGGATTATCTCTCCTCGCATATTAATAACCATGGTTGTTGTATTTGTGTAGAAAAAGGATTGCAGATAGAAGTTCCTCTCCGGGCACAGGTAATCAGGATATTGATGGATGAACTTACGCGTATCGCTTCTCACGTTTTATGGTGGGGTGCAATGGCAATGGACGTTGGTGCATTGACTCCTTTTTTTCACGCATTTCGTGAGCGGGAAATGATCAACGATATTATGGAAGAAACCTGTGGCGCCAGGTTAACAATGAATTATATGGTACCGGGTGGGGTAATGTTTGATCTGCATCCAGGATTTCATGCCAGAGTAAAAGAATTTATACGTCATTTTAAAACAAAGATTGACGAATACGATGAATTGGTAACCAACAATATTATATTCATCAACCGAACAAAAGGTGTGGGTATTATTTCCAGGGAGGATGCTATTTCTTTTGGATGTACCGGCCCAACGGCGAGGGGTAGTGGCATTCCTTGCGATATACGGAAGATATATCCTTATGAAGGTTATGATAAACTACAGTTTGACGAAATTATTGAAACAGGTTGTGATGTGTATGCCCGATATATAGTACGCATGAAAGAAATGAAACAATCGCTTTCACTGGTAGAACAACTCATTGATACTATCCCGGAAGGAGACTTTCAGGCAAAAACAAAAGCAGTGTTGAAATTACCAAAAGGGGAATTTTATTCGAGAGTAGAAACGGCAAGAGGGGAATTTGGGGTATATATAGTAAGTGAAGGAGGAACCACCCCTTATCGTATTAAGTTCCGCTCACCTGGTTTTTCTAACCTAAGCGCACTGGATAGCATGTGCCGCGAACAAAAAATTGGAGATATGATTGCTATTATGGGTTCACTCGATTTAGTAATACCGGATATTGATAGATGAAGAATAAAGAATGAAGAATGAAGAATGAAGAATGAAGAATGAAGAATGAAGAATGAAGAATGAAGAATGAAGAATGAAGAATGAAGAATGAAGAATGAAGAATGAAGAATGAAGAATGAAGAAT
>JANNEK010000294.1:0-9378 GCA_031378605.1 Chitinophagaceae bacterium
CAAACCGGACAGTAAAAATATAAAAGACCCCTGATAAATCAAGAGTCTTTTATTTTGGTCGGGTGGACTGGATTCGAACCAGCGACCACTTGCACCCCATGCAAGTGCGCTACCGGGCTGCGCCACCACCCGTAACAATCAGGGCAGTAAATGTAAAGAAAATACGCTTCGTTTTAGTTGGTTAATAAAAAAAGGATTCTTTATTTAAGAACCCTTTTTTTATTATTATATACGTAATTATTGTTTTATTACCTGTTGTTTGAATCGGATAGATTCTCCCTGAACGTCTAATGTATAGTTTCCAGTAGGTAAATTATTAAGTTCTCCCAGGTTAAATGTATTGATACCTGCACTTGCCTTAGTAAGCTGTTGCTTTACCAACTGGCCGGTTTGATTGAATAAACGAAGGGTAACAACTTCTTCTTTTGATAATTGGAAAGAGATATTAATAGAAGACCGGAATGGATTCGGTGTAACTTTCACTCCGATCTTGTCCAAATCTCCCCGAATAACTAACACTTTACTGTATGCGCCTGCACCATTTTTATCAATTTGTTTTAATCGATAAAAATTTACTAAGCCGGGTTTGCTATCTATAAACGAATAAGAATTGCTTAATCCTCCACGAGCGATTACCTTTCCAATATTTTCAAAACTGGTACCATTTGCACTTCGTTCAATATTAAAATGACTATTATTCTGTTCCTGACTTGTAATCCAGCTAAGGCTTACTATTCCGTTATTAACAGTGCCGTTAAACTGAAGTAAACGTACTGGTAACGTAGAAACAAATGCAGGTCCAAATTCAGAAGTGCTGTTAATTGAAGCTGTTGATTTAATTGACAACGCTAAAATGATACTTCCTGCAGGAACTGCGGCAGGTAATCCAACAACTGGTGTACTAAACCCAAATTTCTCATCGGTTCCAATTCCATAAGTTACATCATTATACGCACCAGTCCCTGAACTGTCATCAGCAATACCAAGATAAGTTTGATTTACCTGTGCAGTAAATAAATAGGTTTTTCCTTCGGAACCCAATGCATCAGCAATATAAAATTCTATAAAGGCATCTGCGGGTGCGATACCTGTAATAACCAGGTTACCACCTTGTACATTTGCCTTAGTTATAAATGGGAAATTAAATAATTCGTTCGGGCCAGTATCGCCATCTCCATTATCATTTGCAGATACTCCGTCATTGTTATGATCAATTCCTAATTGTGTATTATCGTAAATTGAATTTCGGGAAATTCTATTACTTAAATGGGTAGACGTGCCAGAAGGTGTCTCAATAACAACTCCTTTTAAGTTATTAGCGATTAAATTTCCTTCAAGGTCGTCACCAATTTCATCTCCGTTACTGCCAATAATATTATCATTAACAGAGAAATTATTATTTGAGGATATTGAAAGGCCAACCCCCGTATTTCCTCTAATTAGATTTCCGGCTCCATTTGTTCCGATCGAATTACCTGAAATAATATTCGTGTTCGAATTAGAACTAAACCCAAAAGAATTTCCGCCAATAATTTTGATACCATCACCGGCATTCGAGCAAATAATATTTCTTTCCTGCGCATCGGATAAACCATCTGAATTCGTTCCTATCCTGTTATTCGAACCAGGATTTATTTCAATTCCACTAAAATTATTGCCAGCCGATGTGTTGCCTGCATCTAAACCAATAATGTTACCTGAAATGATATTCCCATCGGAAACAGAGGCCACAAAAATTCCTCTTCCATTATTATTTCCAATTCGATTTCCTTCAGAGCCATCAGCTACTCCATCACCATTTGTACCAACCGTATTTCCATTAGAAGAAACCGTAACAAGAATTCCATTCCTTAAATTTCCGAAACCAGATCCAAGGCCATTTTTATTAAAGCCTATTATATTTCCGGCAATAATTGAATTTTCAGTGCGCCAGAAAAAAATACCATCAAACACATTGCTGCAAATAAGGTTTCCTTCGTTGGCATCATTTGTTCCATTGCCATCCACACCAATCTTAATTCCAGCATTCGGTATTCCGTTAAAAGTATTAGACTCAATACCAGAAACAGAGTTTCCCAATCCGGTAACTAAGCCTGTGCTATCGGTTCCAATATAATTTCCCCAAATAAAAGCATTTGCTCCATTGTTAATTCTAACGGCTGCTGCCGGTGCTTTGTAAAGAGCAAAACCTGCAATAGTAACTCCAGTTGCATTTACTGTAAAAATATCTGCCCCGCCCGGTAAACCAGTGCCATCAATATTTATTTGAATAGTTCTTCCGGCAATTGTTCCTTGCACTGCGCCAGATTGCGAGTATCCATTAATGAATACTGCTTCAGTAATGGCAGGTAATGCTGTAGACGGTGCAATCGTCAGTGAAGCTCCTCCTGGTAACGCAAAAGTAATGGTGTCAATACCAGGAGCTGTATTTGCCAGGGTAATAGCATTGGCTAAAGATCCAACACCAACATTGTTGGTATTAATTACTAAGAATTGGCCTGCAAAAGAGAGAAAACAAGAAGTAACGAACACACCGGTAACTACCAGTCTGTTGAATGGTTTGTAAATTTTCTTCATACACTAATTTTATTGTTCAGAGAAATTGAGAGCCTTGATAACAGTTTTTAAGAGGCGGATTAACGAATGGAGCAAAAGTATGGGTGTTTTTTGAAAATTAGTGAAGCTATTTTATCCACAGAGGGGCATAAACCCGTTCAGTATAAACTTTTAATTGCTTCTCCAAGAAAATCTATACTATCAGATGGCATCAACGATTCAATAGCTATTTCGTTTGTAGCAATATCGGCTGCTCTTCCATGAATGAAAACGCTTAGAACGGATGTATGTTCTTGTGTATACCCTTGCGCTAAAAAGGAAAGCATGATTCCTGTTAGCACATCTCCGCTTCCTCCTTTTGCCATACCAGGATTACCTGTTGTATTGAAATAAATAGTTCCCCCCGGTGTCGCAATTAAAGTATATCTACCCTTAAGTACGATTATTATTTGTAAAGCGTTTGCTTTTTGACGAGCTATTTCCATTCTTTCGAAATCGTTGGTCGCTCCACTAAAAAGGCGATCGAATTCTTTTACATGTGGTGTAATAATTGAGTGAGCCGTTAGATTATTTAAAAGGTTTGAATCAGTCGATAACGTAAACAGTGCGTCTGCATCCAATACCATCGGCTTTCCTGAGTTAACACAGGATTTTAATAAATGGTTATTTGATTGTTCTCTTGCTAACCCTGGCCCAATACCTATAGCGTCGTATTTTTGCGGCGAAGAAAAAGATGTTACAAAATTGTCATCTGATTCTGTTAAGCACATCGCTTCAGGTAATGAAGTTTGCATAATTGAATAACCGCAAGAGGGGATACGACAGGTTAATTTGCCCACACCACTTCGCATACACGATTTTGCAGCTAATACCGCTGCGCCCATCATGCCATAACTGCCGGCAATTAATACAGCATGACCAAAATCTCCTTTATGAGCAAACATTTTTCTTTTTTTGAAAATTGATTTGATCATAGATTCGTCAATAAATAAATAGCGTGGCGAAATCGTTTTTAGATAGTGGGGGTTAAGACCTATATCAAGTATATGAACCTGCCCAATATAATCTTCATTCTCTGCCATTAAAAATGCTGGCTTATAACACTGAAAACTTAAGGTATGATGGGGCTTTACAACTGTATTTCCGTTTGAGCTTTTATCCGCGAAAAGTCCACTTGCAATGTCTACACTAATAATTTCACTAGCGTTTGTATTAATGTGTTGTACAAGTTGCTCGTATAAATCTGCTAATGGTTTATCTAAGCCCGACCCTACAAGTGCGTCAATAACAATACTGCCAGGTGTATTCAATTTAACACTGGTTACATCACCTAACTTAATAATTGTTGAAGAACTAGATTGAAGCCTATTGAGATTCTCTTTATTATCAGTTGACCTCATTTTTTCGGAATCAATAATATAGGTAGTTACCGAACATCCATGGTTAGTAAGCAGCCTGGCCAATACTAAACCATCTCCTCCATTATTTCCAGGACCGCAAAAAATTGTGAATGTTTTTTTTTGATACCCTTCTTTGATTAACCAGTTAAAACAAGCACAAGCCGCTCGTTCCATGAGTTGAATGGAAGTAATTTTTTCGTGAAGAATAGTATAGTCATCCCAGGCTTTTATTTGGGCCCGGTCCAATAATTGCATACCGGAAAATTAACTAGTTTTTGGATGCTATGGGGTGACTAATTTTTCTTTTGGCATTATGTTTTGCAACTCGGGTATTCTTAGTTTTTACCTTGGGCACAAGAACGATATTTTTCTCGAGGTCATCCTCTTTATCGTTTGTCTGTAAATAATTGCCAAAGAGGTCAGCAAGTTTTTTAACAGAGTATATTCTTTTAGAATCGTTGTTACAAAAGGCAATGATTGTTACTTTTTCATCCAGTAATCTATAAAAAGCCGTTCGGTTGCCATGCCACCAACCATTGTGATAAATTATTTTCTTTCCGTTTTTCAAAAGCAACATTCTCCATCCAAGGCCATAATTATGTGTTCCGGGTTTTTCAAAGCTGTAGGGAGAATATGCAGCAGTCATTAAATCAGCATTAATTATAGTACCTGCGTACAGAGCTGTTTCAAATTTGAGTAAGTCATGAACCGTACTATAAATATTTTTATCGCCATACACCAGGTCTAAAAAATCGAATGGATATTTTTTGCCATTAAAAAAATAGGAGGGCATCGAAACTGCACTGTCTGCCTGAGTGTATACATAGGTATTGTTCATTCCTAATGGATCAAAAAATGTTTGTTTTAAATAGTTACTATATGATAAACCACTTGCTTTTTCAATAACAAGGGCAAGCAATGCATAGTTGGTATTAGAATAACTAAAACCTCTATCCGCAGTTGCAATATCGATTTCATTATGACGCGCGATTAAGAAGTCGAGCACATCTTGATTGGTTATTTTTTTATTTTTATCCCAACCCAACCGCTCCATATAGTGTACATAATTTGGCAGGCCGCTTCGATGATTCAATAATAATTTAATGGTGATTGCCGGTTTAGGAAAACCTGGAAGATAATCGGCTACTGATTTATCAAGATTTATTTTGCCATCCTGTACTAATTTTAAAATGGCAGTTCCGGTTATTGTTTTCGATACAGAAGCCAGGTGAAAGGGAGTTGTAGATTTAATAGTATCTTTTTGCAGACGATAATCAGAAAAACCATCATACTGTTCATATAATACTTTACCATCTTTAGCAACAAGGATGCTGCCATTTAGGCTCCCGTTTTTAAAAGTAGTATCTGCAAAGGATTCGATAGCGGCTTTTAGCCTTTTTTCTTTTTTTGAATCAACGTGATTGTTGGATGAATCTCCATTTCCATTTAGAAGATAAAGAGAGGCTGTTTTTTTGTCTTGCTTCCAGGAACAGGCGGATATTATCAGCAAGTATACAAACAATACAAAATAGGTTTTCAAAAGGACTTGTTTGATAGGTTAATGATTAACAAATATAAGCATTGCTAGCGTTAGTTAGTAATCTTCTACTTCGTTTTTTTCAATTCAACTTTTACAATCATCTTTGCATCATTATTTGAATAACGTTAATTGCCAATTACTATTATGAGTGATAAAAAAATAACCAGCTATCCAAAGGAAAAAATTAACATTCTATTTCTGGAAAATATCAGTGATGCAGCAGTTAAACATTTTCGGGAAGCCGGGTATATTTCAGTGCGTAAGCTAAGTGGTGCATTATCAGAAGATGAATTAATTAACGAGGTGAAAGATGTGCATCTGTTGGGTATACGTTCGAAAACTCAAATTACTTCGCGGGTATTAGAGGCTGCAAAAAAATTACAGGCAATTGGTTGTTTTTGCATAGGAGTCAACCAGGTAGATATTAAATCAGCTACCCGGCAAGGTATTATTGTTTTTAATGCTCCCTATTCCAATACACGTTCAGTTGCTGAATTGGTAATTGGATTATCTATTATGCTTATTCGCCGAATACCAGATAAAAATAAAGCGGCCCATGATGGTTTATGGATGAAAGAAGCGAAAGGCAGTTATGAATTGAGAGGCAAAACACTGGGCATTATTGGTTATGGAAATATTGGATCTCAGGTTAGTGTATTAGCGGAAGCTATTGGAATGAAAGTTATTTTTTATGACGCCATTACTAAAATGCCATTGGGAAATGCCGTAGCCATGAAGAGTATGAAGGAAGTAGTTGCTATTTCGGATATTGTTACACTTCATGTGCCGGAAACTAGTCTAACCAAAAATCTTATCAATAAAGCAACGCTTAAACAATTTAAAAAAGGTTCTATTCTTATAAATTATGCAAGGGGAGAGGTAGTTGATCTTGATGCATTGCGAGTCGTTTTATTGGAAGGAAAACTATCGGGCGCTGCCATCGATGTTTTCCCGATTGAACCAGAAAAGAATGGCGATCGTTTTCAAAGTCCTTTGCAAGATTTACCGAATGTAATTCTTACCCCCCATATTGGTGGATCAACAGAAGAAGCCCAACAAAATATTGGTGAAGATGTAAGCAATAAATTATTTCAGTACCTGGAGATGGGAGGAACGCTGGGTTCCCATACAATCCCTTCAATAAGTTTGCCTCCGCAGGAGGGCACTCACCGCATCTTACATATTCATAAAAACGTACCTGGTGTATTGTCAGAAATAAACACTCAGTTATCCAAGAATCATATTAATATACTTGCACAATACCTTAAAACCAATGATGAAATTGGATATGTTGTAGTTGATGTTGATAAAAAACTATCCAACCATGCCTTTCAACTACTTAAAGAAGTGAAGGAAACAATCAAAGTACGATTACTGTACTAAAAATTTATCGGGTGTACATTTTTCTCTAAATTAATTGAGATGAAACTTTCAATTTCTACTGAAAATTTCATAATTTTATAGTATAATGATTTGTTTATGAAACTAATTATCATAGGAGGTGGTTTCGGGGGCTTACGACTGGCCAGGAAGCTTAATAATATTAAAGATTTTGAGATTATTTTATTGGATCGTCTCAACTATCATCAATTTCAACCACTTTTTTATCAGGTAGCTACTGCTGGTTTAGATGCCAGTAATATTTCTTTTCCCCTTCGAAAAGTTTTTCATAAAAGTAAAAATGTACGAATACGTATTGGTGAGTTAGAACAAATCCTTTCTGCAGAAAACAAAATAATTACTTCTGTTGGTGAAATGCACTACGATGTACTTGTATTGGCAACCGGTGCTGATACTAATTTTTTTAATAATGCTTCTATAAAGGAAAATGCATTTCCAATGAAGTCCACCGTAGAAGCACTACAATTACGTCATCGGTTAATTCAGAATTTTGAAGATGCATTGGTTGCGCCAAACAAAGAAGTGCTTGAAAAACTTTTAACTCTGGTAATAGTTGGGGGAGGGCCAACCGGAGTTGAACTAAGCGGAGCAATAGCCGAAATGAAGCGTTATGTTTTGCCGAACGATTATCCCGAACTGGATTTTAGTAAAATGAAGATTTACCTGCTGGAAGGTACTAACCGAACATTGGCTTCCATGAGTGAACAATCTTCGATCCAATCAAAGCAGTACCTTGAAAAATTAGGTGTTACCGTACTCATCAATTCAATCGTAAAAGATTATGATGGCGATAGGGTATTATTGGAGAATGGAAACATTATTCCCTCAGGACTTGTAATTTGGGCTGCTGGTATTAAGGGTAATATTCCAATGGGAATTAATAATGACTTAATTGCAAAAGGCAATCGTATAAAAGTTAGCGATACAAATAAAATACTTGGATCATCAAATATTTTTGCGTTGGGTGATCTTGCCTATATGGAAACAGCGTTATCGCCCTATGGTCATCCACAGGTGGCACCGGTAGCGATGCAACAGGCCGATTTGTTAGCAAGGAATTTACAACAAAAAACGCCTGAATCGTGGAAAGTTTTTGTGTATAGTGATAAAGGATCCATGGCTACAGTTGGTAGAAATCTTGCGGTGGTGGATGTACCAAAACCGAGTTTACATTTTGGAGGATTTTTTGCATGGTTAATTTGGATGGGGCTTCATCTATTACTCATTTTAGGAGTTAAAAACCGACTTTTTGTATTTTTGAATTGGCTTTATAATTATATCACTTATGATCAATCGCTGAGATTAATTTTCAAAGAATTTTACCGGCCCAAACACAATAAATAGATGGGGTGCTAAATTTTTTTAAAAGAATTTTCTTTGCACGTGCTTTAAATGCAGATGTTTCAGTATTCCACCGTTCCTCTATCACTAGTTTTAGTTCCGGTAGAATTTCAGGATAGATTTTTAAAAGATTTTCTAAGATAGTCAATGAAAATGCTTTTGCGGCTGCTGCTTCCTGTGGGTCCGCAATAAACTGAAAACAGTGGTTCATGATTTCTCCCTGCCAGCGTTTGGGAATTTCCACGTACTGCAATAACCGTAGAATATTTCGGGTTACCGCGGGGTGTACATCTTTTCTTTTTAATAGTTGTACTATTTTTTTATAGTATGGTCCAATAAAACCCGGATGCGCTTTTATGCAATAACTTATTGGCCAGGCGGCGCGTTGAGTTATTCGGTATTCGCCTTTAAAAAAAAGAGTTATCAAAAGGGCAAACTTTTTTTTATCTGCTCCAATATATTTTACAATACCAGCACATTGTTTCTTAGAATGTTCTTTTAATAAGGCTGCTTCCAGGTTCATAAACGATTACGGTTGTTCAATCGTGGGAGTTTTTCGTAGTTTTTTGAGCATCTTAAAGGTATCTCCATACATATTTATCAGGAAGGTGTAAATGTTCCTTAATTCGAGGTGGATGTATTTTTTAAGGACCCCAATCATTATTATCATACCAATCACAGCGTTAATCATTGAGGCATATGCTGCACCGATTCCACCGAATGCATAAAGGCAAAAATAATTTATACCAAAACTAATAAGCATATAAATCAGACTCGTATAAAAGTTAACTCTTGGCTTACCAATAGAATCCAGGGTTGAACCAAACAGGTAGCCCAGGGGCCTTGAGATACTGAATAGGATGGTCATCTGTAAAATAGGAATTGCTTCGTAATACTTGGTACCTGCCAATAGAAAAATTATGAGTTTAGGAAAAATGAATACAAACAACGAAGCAGGAATTATTAACGCAAGAATAGTGGCAATCATACGTTCAAAATGATATTTTACTTTTCCAAGTCCATCGGTTTCGAGGGTTTCTACATTTTTTGGAAACAATACATCGGCCGCTGCTAAGGAAGGCACGTCCAGCATTGTATTGATACGGGAAACGACATTGTAATTTGCAACGAAATTTTTTC
>JANNEK010000302.1:0-7283 GCA_031378605.1 Chitinophagaceae bacterium
GTAATAATAAATTTGTGAATGTGCTGGCAGCTTTTTCATTGAACATTTTAGGAGGTAACAGTTTTATGTGGAATATGAAGCATAACGTTATTCATCATGCGTATACAAATGTAGATGGATTGGATGATGATATAGATATACAGCCCTGGATGCGCATGAGTACTACTCAAAAGAAATATAAAATGCATAAATACCAGCATATTTATTTCTGGTTATTGTATTCGGTGCTTTATATCCTTTGGATTTTTGTACTTGATTACCAAAAATATTTTAAGAATAGAGTTGGCACTATGCCGTTAAAGAAAATGAGTATTAAAGATCATTTCGTTTTCTGGGGCTTTAAGCTATTGCATCTTTTTCTGTTTGTAGCACTGCCAATCAAAATGGTTGGATTCAGTTCCTGGTTAATAAGTTTTTTAATATTCACCCTGGTGGCCGGTCTTGTGATAAGCATTGTTTTCCAATTGGCACATACGGTGGAGCATACTGCTTTTCCAATGCCCGATGAACATACGAACCGACTGGAAGATGAGTGGGCCATCCACCAGATAAAAACAACTGCCAACTTTGCAACCAATAATAAATTAGTAAGCTGGTTGGTAGGCGGATTAAATTTTCAAATTGAGCATCATCTTTTCCCGAAAATATCTCATATACATTATCCTGCTATCAGTAAAATTATCAAACAGGCTTGCCTGGAATATGGTATTGCCTATATTGAATTTCCCCGGGTTCGTTATGCCATTGCATCGCATGTAGCGTTTTTGAAAGAAATGGGAAGATAAGTTGGGTGACATTCGTTATAAACTTTCAGGCTCTTCATTCGAAGGATGATGATTTGTGTGCTAATTACAAAACATGCATGCAATGTTTCATGTTCCATCGGAACATCTGGTGCTGAAGAAATCTGAAATAATCAATCAAAAGATAATAAAGGGTTGAATTAAGTAATTAAACGGTTTTTATGTTCCATCGGAACAATTCGTGTGTAGAAAAATAAAAAAGAAATGCACCATGTTCCATCGGAACATCTTGTGCTGAAGAGAACAATATTATTTAACCCGTATTTTTTATCGTTGTTGTCCGACTAAATAAATTAAATGCTTCATTTGCAAATGTCGCCTCACCCCAGCCCTCTCCTCGCGGAGAGGGGGCTAGAACCCACGCTGCAAAAGGCTTATAATAATTATTAAGGTTATTTTAGTCGGACAACAATGATTTTTTATATATTGTTATCAACGAATTGATCTGTTGTTCATGTTCCATGGGAACAATTCGTGGGTAGAAATATAAAAACGAAATGCACAATGTTCCATCGGAACATCTCGTGCTACCAAAAGCATCAAATAATTTTAACCATATTATCTATTTATACTAAACCAGCTTAAGGGCCATGTACGGGTTTCCTTCCAAAAAGCTATTTTTGTTGTACAAAATAATAGTATGCCTAAAGTAAAAATAGGGATGGTGCAAATGTCCTGCACAGGAAATAAAGATGAAAACCTTGCTAAAGCAATTGCTAAAACAAAAGATGCTGCTGCTAAAGGAGCACAAATCATTTGTCTACAGGAATTATTTACCTCCTTATATTTTTGTGATGTGGAAGACTATGAAAATTTTAAACTGGCGGAGCCGATACCGGGTACAACTACAGAATCACTGGGCAGAATTGCAGCATCATTAAATGTGGTAATCATTGCATCCCTATTTGAAAAAAGAACCCAGGGAATTTATCACAATACTACTGCGGTTATTGATGCTGATGGTTCTTACCTGGGTAAATATCGCAAAATGCATATTCCCGACGATCCTGCGTATTATGAAAAATTTTATTTTACACCAGGCGATTTAGGATATAAAATTTTTAAAACAACCTATGGAACCATTGGGGTTCTTATTTGTTGGGATCAATGGTATCCCGAAGCAGCCAGAATTACTTCGTTAATGGGAGCGGAAATCTTGTTTTATCCAACAGCTATCGGTTGGGCCACCACGCAGGAAGAAGCTACAAATACAGAACAATATAATGCCTGGCAAACAATACAGCGTAGTCATGCCGTTGCCAATGGTGTACATGTGGTAAGTGTAAACAGGGTAGGGCTAGAACAACATGGTGCCATGAAATTTTGGGGTGGATCTTTTATTGCTAATCCATTTGGAACAATTTTATACAAAGCGTCGCACGATCAGGAAGAAGTAATTGTACAGGAAATCGATACGGATCAAACGGATAGTTATAGAACGCATTGGCCATTTTTAAGAGATCGGAGAATTGATTCTTATCAGCCAATTACGAAACGGTTTATTGATGAGGATTAGGAGTCATAAGTTCGAAAGAAGGGGAGATGGGAAGTGAGGAAGATTGGAAGATTGGAAGACCGGAAGATTAGAAGTTTCGAAATAATATGTTCTAAAATAAATGGTATAATAAAGTTTCTGTGAAAGAATAAAACTTATTCTTTTAGTTCTTTTCTATATATAATTTCTAAGAGTTTGCTTTTTTTTAAATTTAAATAGGCGATTATGTCTTTTAAATTTGAAAAGTTGATTGTGTGGCAGAAAGCAGTTGATCTATCTGACCAGGTAAATCAATTGGTAAAGAAATTTCCTAAAGATGAAATCTATATTCTGACATCACAGATCAAGAGGGCTGCAGATTCTGTATCACTTAATATCGCAGAAGGTTCAACCGGACAAACTAATGCTCAGTTTTCGAGATACCTCGGCATTGCAATCGCATCTAATATTGAAGTTGTTGCCTGCTTGCACCTTGCTAAACGAAGAGGATACATAGATGGAAATGAACTTACTAGAATTTGTGGAGGCTGTGAAGAAATTTTGGTTATGATCAATGCATTAAGATATTCATTAAAAAAATTTATCACTTGAATAAAAATTTAATTAAAAAGAACTACTCTCCAGACTTCCCGGACTTCCCCAACTTTTCAACTATTAAACTTTCTGGCTCCATCACCCCCAAGCAACTCGGTTACACCTTTCCGGCAGAATTTGCTCCACATGCTGCTACCTGGTTGAGCTGGCCGCATAAAGAAGCCAGTTGGCCCGGAAAAATTCATACTATCTATCCCTACTACTGTCAATTTATTAAGGAATTACTAAAAGGAGAACGGGTATGCATTAATGTGAATGATGAAGCAATGAAAACTTTTGCTATTGAGCAGTTGCAATTTGCTGGCGTAAATTCAAACAACGTTGAATTTTATTTTCATCCAACCAATGATGCATGGTGCCGCGATCATGGTCCGGCTTTTTTAACCAATCCGAGTGCCGAACAAAAAAAGGTAATTGTAGATTGGGATTATAATGCATGGGGAGGTAAATATCCGCCACATGATTTGGATGATAATATACCAACCCTTATAGCTAAACACTACAATATACCGGTTTATTATCCGCGTATTATTATGGAAGGAGGTTCGGTGGAATTTAATGGTAACGGAACGGTGATGACATCTACTGCTTGTTTACTCAATCCAAATCGAAATCCTCAGTTGAATCAACAACAAATTGAAGAATATTTACATCATTTTTATGGAGTAGATAAGGTTTTGTGGGTAGATGAAGGTATTGTGGGAGATGATACAGACGGGCATATAGATGATACCGTTAGGTTTGTAAATGAGGATACAGTGATTACAGTAGTTGAAGAAAATAAGAATGATGAAAATTATGCACTATTACAACATAACCTGAAGCAACTAAAACAAATGCGTTTGCTGAATGGAAAGCAATTAAATATTATTGAACTTCCGATGCCCGACGCCTTATTTTATGAGGATCAGCGGCTGCCTTGCGCGTATGCCAATTTTTATATTGCCAATAAATCAGTGATTGTTCCAACCTTTCGGGGATCAAAAGATGATAAGGCTTTACAGGTTATTCAAAGTTGTTTTCCCGATCGCGACGTAATTGGTATTGATTCAACAGAAATAATTTGGGGATTGGGAAGCTTTCATTGTTTAAGTCAACAGGAGCCTTTATAGTAAAAGATTCATCAGAAATTAGAAGTAGAAGCCTGGTTATAGTAATCAGGCTTTTTTTTGTTAAATAAACTATTAACGAGAACCATTTTTAATGTATCGCGTTAATTGGTATTGCATCATTGTGATGTGTATAGCATTTCAATTATTTAATTTTCTTAACATTTTTTTTAATCATCTATTAATTTTATTCATTTATGAAAAACATGTTTATGTCGCTGTTAATTGTTTCAACAGCCGTATTTTCTTCTATTTCCGCAACTGCACAAACTTCTTCAGATGTGGTAGATGTTGCTATCAGTTCCAAAGATCATACAACACTGGTTGCAGCCGTTAAAGCAGCCGGCCTTGTTGAGACGTTAAAGGGTAAAGGTCCATTTACAATTTTTGCGCCGGTAAATGACGCATTTGCAAAATTGCCCGCAGGCACATTGGATAATTTATTAAAGCCTGAAAGTAAAGCTACATTGGCAAAGATTCTGACCTACCATGTTGTTGCTGGGAATTTAGATGCAGCAGCGGTTATTGCTGCTATTAAGAAAGGCGGTGGTAAGGTGGTAGTAGCTACCGTTAGTGGTGGTAACTTAACCGCCTCTATTGAAAAAGGTAAAGTAAAACTTACTGATGAAAATGGCGGAACTGCTTTTGTTATTGCTACAGATCTTAAGGCAACTAATGGTATCATTCACGTAATTGATAGTGTTGTATTGCCAAAATAATTGATCGCTTTTGGTTAAAGAGAATGTTTTAAAGAGAAACCTGTCACTGGGTAGTTAGATGGAAAGAATATTAATAGGAGAAACTGTTTGTTGGTTATGGTTTCTATCCTTTTTAATTGTGGATATGTTCTGTGGCGGGTTTTTCCTTAGAACATTTTCTTTTTTAATTGAATAAAAACTTCTTGTCCTGCACGGGGAGGTATAGAATTGTAACAAGGCTCCATTGTTTCAATGATAAAATGTTCTTTAAACAAATCAAGGTAGTCATTTAGAGTTCCTCCAAAAGGCGGGCCTCCTTCAAAAACCCGGTTGAATAATACTCCTGCAAGTTCGCCTTCAGATTTTAATAGCCTGTGCATTTGGATAACATATTTTTTTCGCAGAGAAGGATCTAGTGCACAAAAAAATGTTTGTTCGATTATCAGATCATAGGATTGCTTCAATTCAAAAAAATCTCCGGTTATAATTGTCAGCTCTTTATTTACATACGCGCTATATTTTTTTCCAGAATCTGTGTTAGCGACGGCGCAATATCAATAAGGGTTATATTACTGAATCCACTTAGCAACAGGTGTTCGGCTTCATAACTATTCCCGCATCCGGGAATAAGAATAGAACTGTTTTTATCTCTGATCTGGTCGATATACTCCTTTAATGGGGTAGAAGGATAACCAATATCCCAACCGGTATCTTGCTGCTGATATCTATTGTTCCAGTATTGTTCATCAAGGTTCTTCATAACAAAAAATAGAAAAGTACAGGATCGAAAAAATATTTTGTGGGTATTACAGCCTTAAGTATTGCGTATTAATTTCATAAAGTGTCGTTTGGCAATCAGTAACCTCTTTAAACAATGGTTAAGCGTTTAATAAAAAATGCAGCTCGTTTCAAGCTGCATTCATTTAATAATTCATTTTTCTTATTCCTGTATAGCAACCATCGGAACATGGCTATGATAGGCTAATTTTTTTGTGTGACTGGTTTTGAAAAGCTTGCTAAGAAATGAATGTTTCCTTGGAACCGTAATAATTAAATCAATTTCATTGTCTTTGGTAAAATTATTAATAGCATCCAGGAAGTCGAACAGCCTTATAAACGCAAATTGTGGATTATAGGCGCTGAAGTATTTTTCCAGTTTTGTTCTTTGTTCTTTGTATTCATCAGTTATTTCTACATAATGTTCACTATCTACATTAATAATATATAAAGTAGGCTTAAATAAATTCAGTAAACGCTTAATGGGAGTAACAGGTATCGTTGCATCTACATCTTTAAAGTCGCTTGTAAGTGCTACTTGATTAATAGCTTTGTATTTCGCATCGGGTGGAATAATCATTACCGGGCAAACACCTTCTCTTACCAGTTTCAGCGTATTGCTACCCATAAAAATTTGTTCCATTTTGGTAGATCCGTTATTTCCCATTATTACCATGTCAATACCATGATGCCTGACATAGCGTTCAATGTTTTCAATCAACGAAGAACCATGTTCTGCAATACACTCAAGTGTTATATTTCCCAGCGGCCCGAGTTCGTCTTTCATATTTGCCAATGCGTGGCCAAGTATTGTATGGCGATCAATTTCATCTTCTGTTAAAAGTGAACCATCGGACCCGGATGCAAAGCTTGTATATACATGATATAAAATTATTTTTACATCAGGTTTGCCTGCAAGCATTTGAACGGCATAATGGGCTGCATTTTTAGAAACATCTGAAAAATCGGTAGGAACGAGGAATTTTTTCATTGCAGTAGTTATTTTTAGATAAGCTACAAAGATAGCTTTGAAGAGCATTCGATTGATAAAAAATTATATGAAAATATACTATCTCAAAAGAGAATAATTTCCTTACTTTTAAACTTATCATCATTTTTATAATGGCCATGAAAAATCAATTGTTTTGCTTGTTAGTAGTTTTATCAGTGACAGGTGCATATGCTCAGCAACCTGGCGAAATTGCCATTATTCCCCAGCCGGTTTCGGTTGAAAAGAAGGGTGGTAGTTTCGAATTCAATAATTACAGCGTTATTGAAGTGCCTGATAAAACACCCGAAGTTCAAATGGTTGCCCGCTATTTCGGACAACAATTGCTTCGTGCAAGTGGTTATCCCCTTCGGGTGATTTTGGCCGGCGATGCAAAAGATTCTCGAGGGTCAACGATTGCCATCTCTTTAAATCGAAAAGAAGATCCAGCATTGGGAGCGGAAGGATATACCTTGGAAGTAGGTTCAAGCCTTGTTATACTCAAAGCCAATAAAGCCGCTGGATTATTTTATGGTGTTCAAACCCTGCTTCAACTTTTTCCAAAAGAAATCGAAAGCACTGAATTGATAAAAAAGCCTTACTGGATACTACCGGGTTGTAAAATTATAGACTATCCGCGTTTTGCCTGGCGCGGATTGATGCTTGATGTATCGCGTCATTTTTTTGAGAAGAAAGATGTGTTGCGTTTTATTGACGATATGGTTAAATATAAATACAATATTCTCCATTGGCATTTAACAGACGACCAGGGCTGGCGAATTGAAATAAAGAGTTTACCCAAACTTACCGAAGTGGGTG
>JANNEK010000315.1:0-34612 GCA_031378605.1 Chitinophagaceae bacterium
AGCAGAGACCCCATTGGTTTAAGATATCGTTATGACACGCCGCGAACTGTTCGCAACCACCAAGTAGTCGGAACCGGTCCACTGGTAATCGACCGGCAGGATCATTTCGGGGAGTTACCATAATTTTTGGTGTGGTAAGAAAAGGGGTAAGAAAAAAAATAGTAACCTGTTTAAATTGAACAGCACTACCGCCTGCCGCCAAAGTACCCGCCTGCATCATCGTAAATTTAGTGCCGCTGCCTACCTGTAAAGAATCGGTTTGAGTATTACCATTTACATCTAATTTATTGGTGCCGGGTGTATTGGTGCCAATGCCGGTATTGCCATTTTTTAAAACTATCATGGCGTTGCTACGGGCAGCATTTGATGTGCCATTTCCCAATATTAATAAGGGGTCGGTAGCTATCCATGCTAAAGCATTTGAACTGGAAATACCGTTGTTAAATTGTCCCATAGAAACTGAAGAAAATGCAGTGGCAAGTGTACTAAATCCCATTGAAGCAGAATTTCTACCATTGGCTATTGTGCCATCTCCCATTGCTGTTGAAGAAATTCCATTAGCGTTTGTACTAAATCCCATTGCAGTTGAAAAATTTCCAATAGCTCTTGTCTCAGATCCCATTGCTGTTGATGATAATCCGAATGCTTCTGTAAAATCTCCCATTGCTGTTGAAGAATATCCGGACGCTATTGTAGCATCCCCTATTGCTGTTGAACGATTTCCACTAGCTATTGTTGCAGCTCCCATTGCAGTTGAAGAAGGGCCTGAGGCTATTGTACCATTTCCTATTGCTGAAGAATACTGATTACTTGCTGTTGTGTTATGCCCTAATGCAATTGAAAAAAAACCAATATTCGCAGCATCCCATTGTGTGCCAAAAACCGAACCCACCCTGAAAGCACTTTTCTCTGGCAGCCACATCATTCTTGTACCAGCACCGCTTATGGGTACAGTAAACCCAACAGGGTCTGTTGTTACTGGTGTTGGGTTTTTTAAAACCATGTTACCATTATTGTAAACCACCATGGCGTTGTGCCTATTCAGGTTATCCGTTCCATTTCCAATATAGAATAATGGGTTTTGAATACTATTACAGTTGTTACATGACGTGATAATTGAATCATTAAAAATTCCAATAGCTAATGAAGAATAAGAACGTGATACTATACCAACCCCCATAGCAAAGCTAAGATCACCCGAAGCCTTATTACTTAAACCCATGGCAAATGAAATATTACCATTGGCAACAGTGGAATTACCGAATGCAACACTTCCCTGCCCGTTTGCAGCAGAATTAAATCCGCCACTAAAACTATTTTGCCCGCTTGCAAAAGTTAAATTTCCTATTGCAGTTGAAGAGCTTCCAGATGCTATGTTATTGTATCCCATTGCTGTAGAATAAGCACCTACGTTAATATCATTCCATTGGCTACCATCCACATACCCAGCCCTGAAAGATGCCTTACCGGGATAATACATTAACCGGCTGCCATCACCAAGGTCAGGTACACTTGAAGAAGAATTATATTGCCCCGAGAATAAAATACCATCCGTTAAACTTGTACCTGCATCTACCTGCAGCCTGGCTGTTATATGAGGCGATGTAGTTCCAATACCAACCCTTGTATTGGCTGCAGCCCCATTGATACCATTGATACTGCCCAGTATTAAACTATTGCTGGAAGCAACATACGCATTTGCACCAATGGCGGTTGCATTCGTAAGGTTATTATTGCTTACATCAGCACTTTTGCCAAGGGCAGTATTGTAAGATCCACTGGTATTTTTAAGCAGTGCACTGTTACCCATTGCAGTATTAAAGCTTCCGCCGTTATTATCTACCAGGGCGTTAAATCCACTGGCGGTGTTTCCACTTCCTGATGTGTTGGAACCAAGTGCATTTGCTCCATGGGCAGTATTAGCTGTTCCTGCCATATTCTGATAAAGTGCTGCCGTGCCGCTTGCGGTATTAAATATACCAATCGAATTATTAAAAAGTGCATTCTTTCCGTTTGCCGTATTCGAATGCCCGGTTAAGTTTCCATACAATGCATTTATGCCGGTGGCAGTGTTTGAATGACCTGTAGTGTTTGTAAAAAGAGTGCTATCTCCAATAGCCGTATTATTGTATCCCGTGGTATTTGAGTAAAGCCCAACATACCCATTGGCGGTGTTGCCATATCCAATTGTATTATTTAACAAAGACTTTGCCCCCACTGCCACATTTCTTCCTGCACCCTGCTGATGGTTGTATAAAGCAGAATCACCAATGGCCACTAAATAATCGCTCTGCACATTTGAAAAAAGCGCCCTTTCACCGATAGCAACGTTTTTGATTCCGGTAGTATTCTTATTTAATGCATAAGGCCCCAATGCTGTATTATATTCTCCAATAGTGTTAAAAGCCATTGATCTAAAACCAATGGCCGTATTAAGGACTCCATTTGTGTTTCTTGTAAGTGAAAAATCTCCAATAGCAATATTATTAGACCCAGTTGTATTGTTGCCTAAGGCAAAAAAGCCAATTGCCTGATTTTGAATACCAATTTGATTATTTCCCAAACTAAAATACCCGATACCAATGTTAAAGGATCCATCTGTATTTTTATTCAATGCGGAAGTTCCCATTGCAATATTATCGGTGCCGGTTGTATTGGATGATAATGCATCTATGCCCCACACTATGTTTCCATTCTGTAAACTAGCGGTATCTTGCAATAAGCCAATCCGTTTGCCATTTACTTTAAAAACCAATGCCTGGTTGTCTGTGGTGCCAATAAAATGAGTAGCAGGGTTAGTGTTTGTATTCCCACTAAGGCCCCAGTATTTATTTTGTCCAATGCTTTTCCATGTTGCAGTATTATTATCCCAATAATAAAAACCTGGCTGATTGGAACCAGATACTGTGGTCAAAAAAATCATCATTCCATCTTGATCAATAGATGGATTTGTTGCGGGAAAATTATTAATTCTTGGAATAAGTAGTCCATCCTTGTTGGTTGGAACCGCCATGTTACTTGCAGAAATATCTAAGGCCGCTTTTGGGACCGTTGTTCCGATTCCTACATTTTGCGCCACAATAAAACAAGGAAATAATAATAAACCAAGGAAGTATAATTGCTTTTTCATATCATTTTATTAATTCCCTAAAAGTAATGGCTGTACGCAGTAACCGAACTACATGATAATGTAGTTGAAATGTATATGTGGTTGGTGGGACACATATATGGTTGGTGGGACACCAACCACGGACAAATTTAATTAGAAAAAGAAACTGATTAATTTATCTCGTAGCGCTTTTGAAACAGCTTCTGTGGCAGAATGCACATGTAATTTGTCGTAGATTTTTTTTATATGGAAGCGAACACCATCAATACTCATGTTGAGTTCGCCGGCAATCATTTTATAACTATACCCGGTCACTAAATACTGGAGAATTTCAATTTCACGCTTTGATAAATCGCTTTTTTCCTGATCTTCTGTTTTCGCTTGTGGCACCATCTGTAATACTTTTCTGGCAACGGAACCTGTCATGGGTGCGCCGCCCGATAGTACGTTCCGGATAGCATTTGAAATTTCTTCCGTAGCATATCGTTTTAAAATGTATCCCGAAGCTCCTGCACAAATTGCATTAAAAATATTTTCATTATCATCAAACACGGTTAGCATGATAATGGGCAGGCCCTTATTTATTTTTCGGATAGTCCGCACCGCTTGTACCCCGTTTACGGCAGGCATATCAATATCCATTAATACTACATCTGGTTTCAGTTGATCAATATCGGTAGCCACTGTTTCTGCATTGGGCATCGCCGCCAGCAATTCAAAGCCCGGCTCTTCAAGAATTAATGCTTCCATACTCATTCTCAACGCTTCGTTATCATCGTATAATAAAATTCGGATTGCCATGAACTACAAAATAAAATGATTAAACGCTATTACTTACTACATCATCATGTAGTGGGCATAACAAATCGAATTTGTGTTCCCTTACCAGGTGCAGAAAAAATATCGGCATGGCCCTTTAAGGCTTCTGCCCTTGAATAAATATTGCTTAGTCCATTGGAGGTGGTAATTTTTGACATATCAAAACCAATTCCGTTATCTGAAACTGAAAGCAACAGGTTTCCTTGCTGCTGTTCAAGATTTATGGTTACAGTACCTGCACCCGAATATTTAGCCGCATTGTTGATTGCTTCTTTAAAAATTAAAAAGAAATCACGGCGCTGCTGCATACCAATGCTTTTTGATAACATTTGCTGATCAACATTGAAAACGGCATTTATGTTTTTAGATTCGAGTGTATGACTGATGTATTCTCTCATTCGAATAACCATATTCTCAAACTTATCGTTCGCTGGTTTGATGGCCCATACAATATCGCTCATGCCTTGTTGCATTTCGGCCGACTGATCCGAAATTTTTTGCAGGAAAGAGGAAGCTTTTAATCGATCTTTATCGAGATTGTTTTTTGATACTTCCGAAAGTATTTTTATGCTGGTAAGCGTAGAGCCAATATCATCATGCAAATCTTTTGCAATGATGTTTCGCACCGATAATAATTCGTTTTGCTGTTGTAATTTTTTCTTTAACTGGTACCGGTTAAATAATACAAAACCCAAAACAAGCGAAGCCGCAATAGCCACTATCAAAAAATTCCTTAATTGCTTTTGGTTTTCTAATTGCTTTTGTTGCAACTGTGTTGATTGCTCAGACAGCACTAACTGCTGCTGGTTGTACTTTGCCAATAAGGTTTGCCTTTCCAGTTCTTCTGATTGTTGTTGAATTTTACTATCCTGAAGTTCCTGTGTTTTTGAAAGCAACGCGATCTCTTTTTCCTTTTGACTTGCTTCCAATCGATTGCCCAAAATAATTGCCTTTTGCTTTTCTATTTCCAATTGTCGTATTTTTTGTGCCGTGGTTAACTTCGATATCTCATTATCCTTTTTTTCTGTTTCATATTTTGTTTGAAGCTCTGCTATGTTTGTCGTTGTTTTTTCTGATACGATACTATCTCTGTATAAATAATATTTCTTTAAATTTTCGTAAGCACTTTTATAATCATTAAACTTGATATTATTACTTGCCTTGCTCATATATAAATCGCGTAGCAAGGTTTTGTTGTTTAATTTAATCGAAATATCATATGCCTCCTGTGTAAATGCTTCCATTCCTACGGAGTCTTTCATGTCGGCACATAGCAGCGCTGCCCACCTGCACTTATCTGCAAGAGAAGCATCTTTATTGAATTCCCTGCATAGAGCAATTGATTTTTTTATATAAGCCAACGCTTCGGGTTTATTATGTTGATTACTCATGGTTACCGACATCTTATCGTAGCTTGTTATCATCATCGACTTTATGCCCGTTTTCTCTGCATATAATAATCCTAATTGCTGATACTTATTTCCCGAATCCGGGAAGGAGACCCCGAAGAAAAAAGACATGTTTTGATAAGAGATAGCCAGCCCCTGTATATCCTTGGCCTTTTCACGAATAGCAATCGCGTTCCTGGTGTAATCGAGGGCTTTGGATTTGTTTCCAAGATTAAAGTATACTGAACCAAGATTGCTATAAGCTGTACCGAGCGCATTCATATCTTCCGAATTTTCTAAAACTTTGATCGCTTTCAAAAGCCAGATTACTTCATTTTCTAAATCATTTTTTAGGCCAAACAAATAGCCCATATCGTTATATACTAAACCGGTATAAGACGACTGCTCTCTCTCAAACTTTAATAACAAGGATTTATGATATAGTTTTTCCGCAGCGTCTAATTGATTATTATACATCAGGTGCTGCCCGTGCTGGTAGCAGGCAAGTGCCATCATAAAACTATCTTTTAATACGGCACCTATTCTTAACCCTTCTGTAAAGAATCCCGTAAAGTCTTCTTTACTTTCCTGCTGGCTCATAATATCAGCAATCTTCAGTTTGGCAAGTCCCTCGCCACGCAACATTTTTTTTTCTTTACTTATCTGAAGGGCAAGCCTCGCATAATTCAATGAAGTATCCAGAGAACCTGTTAAAGATTCCTGATCTGATTTATCTAACCATTTATAAATTCTTACGGAATCATTAAGCGTATAAGCGGGTTGTGCAATAAGTAGTAAACTTGTACCTAGTACAATAATTGTGGCAAGTAATTTTATTAATATAGTGCTTAACGCTTTTATATAACGGGGTATTTTGTACATTAAATGTACCAATAAAAAAACCAGCCTCCTTTATATAGCAGCATAATTATTTAAAAAGAGGTATAAGTACGGCTAAAAAAAGGTACTATTTCAAAAATACTACTGTTATTTGTTTACAGATCGATCCAATTACAAATGGATCATTTAACCTCCACTATTTTTTGCTTTTAAAATCAGCATACCCCATGATTGGTTAAACACTTCAAATAATTTCATTGTCCCCGAACTGAAGTTCGGGGCAAGTTAGAGGCACCATGATTGTTTAAAATAGTAACTACTAACATAAAGTTCGGGGCAAGTTAGGGGCACCATGATTGTTTAAAATAGTAACTACTAACATAAAGTTCGGGGCAAGTTAGAGGCACCATGATTGTTTAAAAGTTTATTAAAAACAACTAACCGCAGAGGCACAGAGAACGCTGAGGTTGTTTATAATTCTTAAATAGCTTTGCGATACTCTTCCTCTTTTAATCTCCTTGCTCTTTATCTCTTTTCCCTTTAATCTCTTTTCCCTTTAATCTCTTTTCTCTTTGATCTCCTTGCTCTTTATCTCTTTTCCCTTTAATCTCTTTTCTCTTTTATCTCTTTTCTCTTTGCTCTCTTTTCTCTTTGATCACCTTCCTCTTTTAATCTCTTTTCTCTTTTCTCTCTTTGTTCTTTGCTCTCTTTTCTCTTTGATCACCTTCCTCTTTTCTCTTTTCTCTCTTTGTTCTTTGCTCTCTTTTCCCTTTGTTCTCCTTCCTCTTTATCTCTTTTCCCTTTGTTCTCCTTCCTCTTTATCTCTTTGCCCTTTGTTCTCCTTCCTCTTTTAATCTCTTTGTTCTTTGCTCTCTTTTCCCTTTGGTCTCCTTCCTCTTTTGATCTCTTTGCTCTTTAATCTCTTTGCTATCCTTTACTTTTCTCCTATCTCTGTTCCCCACTCAATTCCTTTTTCTATTGCAGGAACTCCCTCCGTCATCCATCTTGGAGCAGGTATCCCTTTCAGGTAGTGATCAAAAAATTGTGACAATCGAATGGATAAGTCTTTACGGTTTCTTCGTTCAACGAGATTATGATCCTCCTCATTGTATTGCAATAACCAAACTTTTTTGTCGAGGCGACGTAAGGCAGTAAAGAACTCAATACCCTGGTACCAGGGAACCGCTCCATCTTTATCGTTATGCATAATTAGTAAGGGAGTTACAATTTTATCTGCACTAAATAAAGGCGAATTTTTAATATATAAATCTCTCCGTTGCCATAAGGTAGCACCAATGCGTGTTTGAGAATGTTCATATTGAAACTGCCGGCTTATACCCGATCCCCAACGTATACCCCCATACGCACTGGTCATGTTGGCAACCGGGGCGCCTGCACCTGCTGCTGCAAACATCTTTGTACGGGTAACAAGATAGGCAACCTGGTATCCACCCCAACTCTGACCCTGTATCGCCATCTTTGTACTATCTACAAAAGGCAATTTAGATAAATGTTTTGCAGCCGAAATAACCGAATTATAAGCACTCTCTCCCGGGTTACCATTTTTATAATAGATATTAGGATCAAATACCAAATAACCATTACTTACAAAATAAGGAATATTGATTGTGGAAGCACTTGGCGCAGGAGCTCTGTAATTGTACAGGTCATCTGCATCTTTTTCATAGAAATAAAGTATTACCGGATATTTTTTTGTGGGGTCAAAATTTTCTGGCTTGAATAACAATCCTTCCGATTCTTTGCCATCAAACATTTTCCATTTTATCAATTCACCCGAAAGCCAATTGTATGGTTTTTGTTGCTGCGCGATAGCTGTTAATTTTTCAAATTGCTGCAAATTATTCGACCAAAATAATTCCGACTCATTGATAGTAGCCTTCTGCACTAAATACCTTTCTGCTTGCCTGGCTTTTGAAATAGCCGGCAACGAATTAGGCATCAATGTAATGACTGAAGGTTTTTCATTGGCTCCATACTTCAATAAATAGAATCCTGCATACTTAGTAGTTGTATTAAAACTTCGAAGCAATAAGGGTTGTCCCTCCTTAATAAAACGTTCTTCACTATCCATACGTTGATAACGCAATACATTTTTTGTTAAGCGGCCAACCCCACCCGTTAAATTTACAGGAGCCTCTTTCCCATCTGGATCTAATTTCCAACTATCATATTTATCATATACCAGGAAGGCCTTGTCTTCTTCGCTCCATCCCATTGAACCATGAGGTGGCGGATCATCCGGATGATCATCTTCTTCATCCCAAAGTGGTTGCTTAATGGTTTTACTAATGTTTGTGGAGATGCCCGATTTTGTATTATAGCTAACATACTGGCGGGTTTTCCAGTTGTACCAAACAATATAGTTACCGTTGGGTGAGGCACTAAATGATCCCCGAATATTTTCAGATACTTTTTTCCTGGATCCATCTTTTGTGGCTATCAGCCATGCTGACTGCTGTATGAATCCATCCCATTGAAGTGTTTTTCGGTTGTTCTTAGTAGAGGTAACGAGCACAAAGTCTGCATTTCCTTCATTAACCAATTGAATATTTTCAGCATCTTCAGCACCTAATTGGATTACAGGACGATCGCCTTCATGCACAACGGCAAGATAACTTCGTTTAAGTTCCTGCTGTGCCTGCACTAACTGTTGAGGCTGGAGATAATCATCATTGTAATGCCATATATCAAGTCGGGCAGTTTCAAAATCTACCAATGTAGTATCTTTTGGTTTCCGAATGGGTGCTAAGCCAAAAAATAGTTTTGACCCATCCTTGCTAAACTGGTTAATGTAATCAGGGCTAATGGTAAAGCCTTTTGCAACGCCAACCGTGTTACGATCAGCACGTATCAATGCACTATCGGCTCCTTCCTTATAATAATAAAAACGATAGAATTTTTGTAACGATTTTTGAACACTATCCCGCTCAGCTACAAAAGCAACTTGTTCTCCATCCTCATCCATAGCATAATTCTTTGAATCGTTAAAAACTTTCATAATGGTATCAACTTTTTTTATCGCTAACTGTACATAAAGAATAAGCGAATTCGTAAGGGTATCATTGTTTTTTTTACTCGTTTCTACCAATAAAACATTCCCGTTTTTATTAAAATAATATTCGTTTACTAAAGGATATTTTAGTTCCTGCCCTGTTCTTAAATTTCTCAATACTACTTCAGTACCTTCTTCAACAGGATCAACTGCTGGTTTGGCAACTGATGTTTTCGTTTCTTTTTTAATGGGTTGCAATACAGATAATCCTTTAAGTTTCGCTTCATTTGCTTTATTGCGAATGCTATCAGCTATCCGAATAAGGCTATCAGCCATTCGGGTTAGATTGTTGAGTTGGGTAATTGAATCTGGCTGTATCTTTTGCATTGTTAACTCTGGCAGGGTTTTATCTAAATGATAAGCCAACCATTGGCCATCTCCTTTCTCTGGGGTTTTATATGTTTTTACTCTTGCAATTTTAAAGATGCTGTCTTTCCCCAACTCAAGAATTCCTAATGAATCTTTAGGCATCTCCTCCGCTTTTTTCTTTTTTATTTTAGCCTCTCTTGTATCTTTAAAAAAAGGTCGTATTTTAAAGATGATGAATTTATTGTCTTCTGTAAAACTTGCCAGGTATCCGCGTGGTACTTCTTTAATAAAATTATTATCCAACCCTTTTACATATAAAATTCCGTCACCTTCCTGTGGATTGATTGCATAAACAACATATTTCCCATCATTGCTGACACTTCGTTCGCCGGCACTTTTCCATCCATCATACACTGAATGATCAAGTGGTTTTTTTTGGGCAATCAATATCAAAGGGAAAAGTGCAGCTACTAAAATGGATAGTCTGTATTTCATACCACTTATTTCTTGTTATGAAGTTAGTTGATGTTGTTTAAAAGAAACGGTATATATCTTATGTTCTGACTTTCTGCAATGAACAATATAAGTCTTATCGCCAGCAAACATTTTTATATGACTGTTAGAAGCCAAAAAAAAATATAAAAATATTAATGATAAATTTTCTATTCCTATCCTGGATTTAATCTGCTATTCTTATAAACTCTTTGGGTTTGCACTACAACAGCAAGAATTATCAAAGAAAGTCCAACATAAAAACTCTCATCAAGATAGTTGTTTTCTTTATAAACAAGGAAGGCTAGTAAAATACCATAAACCGGCTCCAGGTTGTACGAGAGATTAACTGTGAAAGCCGATATTTTTTTCAAGGCATTCGCCGAAAGTTGAAAGGCCCAAACCGAGCAAATCCAGGAAAGCACCAGTAACCATCCCCAATCGCTTACTGTTGGAATAATAGTTTTTGCAGGAAACAAATGCAGGTAAACAGGCATAAGAATGGTTAATCCTGCTAAACCACCCGTTATTTGGTAGGTAATAACAGTTTCTGCGTTTATCCGTTGTAAAAATTGCCGGTTGAAGATTGGAAAAAGTGCACCCAGCATGGCAGAAATCATTCCTATTATTATTCCGGTTTTGTATTGCGGGTCGAAATGAAAAATAATATAAATTCCAAGTATACATAGCAACCCCAGGAAGATATTTTTCCATGAAAATTTTTTACCTGTTATCAATGGTTCGAATATGGCAGTAAAAAAACCTATCGCTGAAAAACAGACTAATGCTACAGATATGTTTGCATATTTTATTGAACCAAAAAAACTAACCCAATGGATAGCTGCAATACAACCTGCTCCGCTGATTTTAAGTCTGTCTTTTGGGGAAACAGCTTGTATCTTTTTCGTTACCAAATAAAGAATCCACATACTTACGGCGGTTATTAGTAAACGGTACCAAACTAACAACCCTTCATTTAAGGAGATAAGTTTGCCAAGTATACCAGTAAAACCTGCTAAAAAAACAGCAATATGTAACTGTAAAAATGCTTTGCTCATGATAGCCGCAAAGATGCGGGAAAAGAATGAAGCTTTATTTGGAATTTAACACCGCTTCTTCCTTAGAAATAGACGAAAAGTTATTAGTATTATTTTTAACGCGGTTTCTATAATCTTTAAACAAGCTATACCAGCGTAATTTTAATACTCCCAGGATACCTTCTTTTACGATGCCTTTATGCATCTTAGAAGTTCCATATTTCCGATCTTCAAAAATAATTGGCACTTCCTTTATCTTGAAACCTAATTTCCAGGTTGCAAATTTCATTTCTATTTGAAATGCATAACCCAGGAAAGTAATTTTATCAAGATTAATTGTTTCCAGTACTTCCCGACGATAGCAAACAAAACCGGCTGTGGTATCTTTCACCGGAATCCATGTAATCAACCTTGTATATAAAGATCCTCCCTGCGATAATACTTTTCTGTCCCAGGGCCAGTTAACGGTTCCACCTCCTTTTACATACCGTGAACCAATGGATAGATCGGCTCCATTTTTACAAGCCTCATACAATCTTCTTAAATCTTTTGGATTATGCGAAAAGTCGGCATCCATTTCAATAATATAGTTATATCCTTTTTCAAGGGCCCATTTAAACCCATGAATATAAGCAGTACCCAACCCCGATTTTCCGGGTCGTTCAACCAGAAATAATTCGTTCCGAAAATTTTCCTGTAATTCTTTTACTATTTGCGCAGTATGATCGGGAGAGCCGTCATCAATAACCAGTACGTGAAATTCTTCATCAAGCGCAAAGATCGCTTGTATGATGCCGGCAATATTTTCCCGTTCATTATAAGTAGGTATGATAACAATTTTTTCCAATAACACTTATAACATTAGAATATTGAAAATACAAATTTTAGGATTCTTTCTATTGGTAAAATAAAAACTAAGCTCTTTTTATTCCTTCTTTAACAGCGTGCGATTCAAAATCTCCGTTAGTTTTTGTTTAGTATGTAAAGGGAAATCACCTTTCATCATCCAATCATAATATTGAGGTTCGGCTTTTAATACATCGGTAACCGGTCGACCCTTATGTTTTCCAAAATTGAATACTTCTACTCCTTTTTCCATTACAAAACGTCGGGCAAAATCAACAAGATCCTCATCACCTGTCACTTTCAAAATTGATTCCACAGTAGTACCCAATTGACTGTATTTTTCTAACTGGGCCTGTAATATTTCCCAGGTAGCGGTTGCATCTATTTCTGCACTATGAGCTCCATCTAAATTTTTAGCGCAATAAAATTTATAGGCTGCACCAAGTGTACGCTGCTCCATTAAATGAAAGATGCGTTGCACATCCACAAGTCTTCTTCCGTTCAGATCGAATTCTAATCCTGCCCGTAAAAATTCTTCTGCCAATAGAGGAATATCAAAGCGATTAGAATTGTATCCACCCAAATCACAATGTTCAATAAACTGTTTTATTTCATTAGACACCTGCTTAAAAGTAGGAGCCGATTTAACCATTTCATCAGTAATTCCATGAATTTCGGTGGAACCGGCCGGTATGGGCATTTCAGGATTAATGAGCTTTCGTTTTATTGCCTGATTGCCATCTGTTGTAATTTTAACAATGGCAATTTCGATAATACGATCTGTACTTAGGTTTATGCCGGTTGTTTCAAGGTCGATAAAAGCTAATGGCTTTGTTAATTGAAGCATCAGAAATGAAATTAGTTTACTCAATGTGCAGGTAGAGAATTTGATTCCAAAGCCCTATTATTTCCCGCTGATTTTCTACAATTTATAAAAAGTAAAGGTACAAATAATGGTTTCTCCCCCGCAATGAATATTCATACACCATCAATTTAAAGATGATTTTTAGGAGAAATTTATAAAAGGATGGCTCTAAAAACTTGCATAAACCAGAATTTCTTCTTTTCTTTACCTCGGTATTTATCCAATCCCTCCGAAATTTCCCCCTTTTAAAAAGTTTTTATCCTACTCTATTGAATCACCTGGTGATCGATAAGCCCTTTTATTCATCAGGCTTATTTCTTAATTTTAAATACCACAAAATGAAAAGAACATTCATTATTACGTTTCTCGCATTGGTAACTTTATTTACAGTTGCTTCATGCAGTACTTCAAAGGGCGGTTGTAGAGCTACACAGGGATTTTTGGGATACGGCCATCGCTAAATCAATTGATTTATTAATATTTTTTAAAGGTTGTCTCACCGGCAACCTTTTTCTTATATGGAAACCTAAACAATCCCATTCTACTTTAAGATTGTTACAATTATTTTACATATCCATAAAATTTTTCATTGGCCATTGAATAATTTTGCGTTTCCTGCAACAAAAGGTATCCAATCACAAATTTTTATAAGAAATAATTATGACAATCAACTGGATTAATTTTACCAACGAGGAGCAATTGAAAGAGATTAAAGACAGATCAAAAATAATTCCACAACTGATCTTTAAGCACAGTACCCGCTGCAGCATCAGCTCAATGATTAAAAGCAGATTGGAAAAAAAGCTGGCGCCTGAATCTATTGAATTTTATTACCTCGACCTGATACAATTCAGATCGATTTCTAATAAAGTTGCCGCAGAATTTAATGTACTTCATGAGTCGCCCCAGGTACTATTGATCAAAAATGGCGATTGTGTATATGATGAAAGCCATGCAGGAATTACTATGGAAGAATTGGTGGAGGTTGTTTAGGGGAAATAGAGAATAGTGAATGGTGAATAGTCAATAGTCAAAATAACAAATAATGCAGGTCTTTATTTTTTTCGATAAAAATATAAATTGACGACGGAACCAAATCCTTTTTCGCTTAGCGTAAAATACCCTGTATTATTTGCAGCAAAACAAACAGCCTCACCCTGGGGTTCCATTTTATAAGGAAGTGCAACGTATTTATTTTTTAAGGCCTCGGCAATCGTTTGATTGGCTCCTCTTGTATATTGCTGCAAGCCAATATAGGTTTTAAGAATAATCTCCTTACCATTTGGAGATAATGTTGCGCTTACTACTCCGGTATAGGTTAATGCAGCCACTTGCTCCGCAATATTTAACGACGTATCGCTATATGGATAGCTGAGCCTGTATACTTTTGAAGGATTGTCTCTTTTTGTAATAATATAAAGGATTGTCTCTTTTTGTAATAATATAAATATCTTTTGTAAAATCATCTACAAAAAAAGCTTCCGCATCCCTCGGCCCATCAACATACCTAAACCGAATTTTTTCAAACACAAACACTGTATCTACAGTAGAAAGTGGTTCATCAAAAATATAAATAACGTATTCATCGTTTACCTGCGCATTATCGCCAATATCACCGATATAAAGTTTACCATCAGCCAGGCAAATATCTTCCCAATCTCGATTGATCGCATTCTTAATAAATACCTGCTTTAGAATTTTCCCTTCATGTGTCAGCAAATGTAATTGAGGGGGGTTACCACTATCTTCTTCAACCCATAGCATACCTTTATTTTTTTTGCTATCGGCTATTCCAGATGCTTCTCTAAGGAGTGGTTCAACTGACTTAATTACCGGGATACTATCATAACCATCCGGTATTATTTCTATCTCAATATGTCGACTGCATGCACTACTTATCAAATGAAACACAAAAATTAAAATAAAAAGAATATTTCTTTTCAAAACAATACCATTTAATAAAGATGAAGATTAAAGATAGTTTTTAAAACGAGTACTTTATAATTTTATGGGCTGCATTTTTGGCACAAGAAGGTGCATAATAAACCAGGCAACAATATAGGCAACTCCACAAATAATAAACATGATAACATATCCGGTTTGAATATGCCCAAGTGATTTATAATGATCAAACAAATAGCCGGCCGACTTAGAAATTACAATACCTCCTAATCCACCCGCCATTCCACCAAGTCCGGTTACTGTTCCAACTGTTGATTTCGGAAACATATCTGAAACAGTCGTGAAAATATTGGCGCTCCATGCTGCATGAGCACCTGCTGCAAAACCAATGATAATAATCGCAAACCACATACTCTGCTCGCCTAATACCTGGGCCGTAACTACAGGCAATGCACAAAGAGCATAAATTAACATAGAAGTTTTACGGGCCCTGAATACAGGCCAGCCCTTTTTTATTAAGCGCATCGGCAACCATCCACCAAAAATACTTCCTACTGCTGCAATCGTATATACTAATGCGATAGGAATCGATAAATCGCTTTTCACAAGGCCAAACCCAGCCTTTAAAAATTTTGGCAACCAGAATAAGTAAAACCACCAAATGCCATCCGTAAGAAATTTGCCTAGTACAAATGCCCATGTTTGGTTATAAGAAAGCAGCTTTGCCCATGCAAATGAATACTCAGGATTAGATGTCGCTATTTTTTGTTCCTCTTCATCACTGTGAATAAACTCAAGTTCATTTTTAGACAATCGCTTTTGTCTTTTAGGAATTTCGTAAAGCCAAAACCAAAAGATTAACCAGATTAATCCGATAGCGCCAGTAATAAAGAACGCAGCCCTCCAACCCCATAAAGTTGCTATATACGGCACCGTGAGTGGTGCAATGATAGCACCAATATTTGCACCCGAATTAAAAATGCCTGTAGCAAGTGCTCTTTCTTTCTTAGGAAACCATTCTGCCACTGTTTTTATAGCGGCGGGAAAATTACCCGATTCGGTTACTCCCAAAGCAGCCCTTGCCACAAAAAATCCTGTGGTAGATTTTATTAATGCGTGCGCCATTGCAGCAATACTCCAAAGAAACAATGAAAGAGCATAACCAATTTTTGTTCCCAGTTTATCGATCAATCTCCCCACAAATACCATTGAAAGTGCATAACACAATTGAAAAGAAACGGTAATGTTGGCATAATCTGTTTCGCTCCATTTAAACTCAGGTGTTAAATAGTCTTCCACCAACAAGGATATTACCTGCCGATCCAGATAATTAATGGTAGTGGCAAAAAATACCAGGCTGCATATTGTCCACCTGTAATTTCCTATCGATTGCTGCATCTTGGTGGTTGATTAAATGAATACTGTGAATATTGAATACAGGATCATTAATAAAAAAATGGAAGAACTTTCCTTTTATAAATCATTCTCGCCTTAAATCCCTGATCTCAAAAAAAATTACTTAAAGCCATTCATGATAACTCTTATATCTTTTTCAGTTCTACTGGTTGCATCCCCCATTTCATACAATTTTTCAACGGCTGCAAAAGCGGCATAATCAATAATATCCTGCAAAGGATGATTATTGATTAGACCAAAGATTAGTCCGGCCATAAAACAATCCCCACTCCCTACTTTATCAATGGTATTCTTCAATTCAATTTCTTTTGAAATAACCTGATCGTGCCCATGCTGCATCACCCCAAAATAAGATTTATTTAACCTGAATGTATAAGCGATGGTAGTTACCGAAGGAAAAGTAAGATGAATCGACTTCATACTTTCGCCTGTTGCACTTATCAGTTCCTGGTTAGTTTTGCCGGTACTTTCTTTGATAACAGAACGAATGCCAAGTAAAGATTCCACAGCCCAAAGGTTACCCATTACTACATTGCAATAGTTTACCAATTCAGGCATTATTGTTACCGGGTTCATTCCGTATTGCCAGAGTTTTGAACGGTAATTAAGATCAATCGAAATGGTAATACCCCGTTCACGGGCCTCTATCAATGCTTCCTTACAAATAGCAGCCGTATTTGCATTTAGCGCAGGGTTAATTGCACTGAAATGTAACCAGGTAATATCCTTTAGAATAATATTCCAATTTATGGTTAAAGGTTGAAGGGAAGCAAAGGAAGAATAATCACGATCATAAATTACTCCTGCATTTTTTAAATCAACTCCTTGCGGCAAATAGTAAGATCCTACTCTGTTACCTGAAAACTGAATAGCCGATATATCTATATTTTTTGCAGCGATATACGCTGTTATTTCTTTTGAAAGATAATGATCGGGTAAGGCAGTGAAATATTTTACCGGTATATTCCATTTTGCCAATGCCTGGGCTACATTTAATTCGGCGCCGCCAATATATACAGGCATTGACGCAGTTTGAATCCATTGGTTTTCCAATACTGGAGAAAGGCGCAGCAGTAATTCCCCAAAGGATAAAACTTTTTTCATCACCAACCGAAATATTTTTGTGCATTATTATAACAAATATCCTGAATCACCTTGCCAACCCATGGTATATCATTAGGTAATTCGCCTTTTTCAATTTCTGTTCCAAATAAATTACAGAGTATGCGTCGAAAATATTCATGCCGTGGAAAAGATAAAAAGCTTCGGCTATCAGTCAGCATTCCCACAAACCTACTTATCAAACCCATATTGGAAAGTATATTAAGTTGATTGGTTATACCCTCTTTCTGATCTAAAAACCACCAGGCAGATCCCCATTGAATTTTTCCTGCGATCGATCCATCATTAAAATTACCTGCCATGGTAGCCATCATTTCATTATCGGCCGGATTCAAATTATAAAGAATCGTTTTTGCCAACCTGTTATCCTTATCTAACTGATCTAAAAATTTACTAAGCGCTTTTGCCTGCTCCACATCACTAATGCTATCCCAACCAGTATCGGCACCCAATTTGGCAAACATGCGTGTATTGTTATTACGCATTGCGCCGATATGGTATTGTTGCACCCAACCCTTTTCCCAATTCCAATGCGCACACTGAACTAACATGGCCGACTTAAATTTAACTTCTTCTTCCGGTTGAAGATCTTTTCCTCCACGAATTTTTTCGAAAATATTTTTAATTTCAATTTCCGTATAGTCTGCTGCCACCATTTTTTCTAATCCATGATCAGAAACAGTGCAACCCATTGACCCAAAAAAATCATGTTGCTTTTTAAGTGCCAATAAATAAGTTGAATAATTATTAATAGCAATATTGGAAGCCTCTTCCAATTTATTTACATAGATATTAAACGAAGCAGCATCATTTACCTGCATTGACTTATCGGGACGAAAGGCAGGAAATACTTTTATATCAATATTTTCGTCCCTGATTTGTTGATGATGTTCAAGGGAATCAACAGGATCATCCGTGGTACAAAGAACTTTCACATTCATTCTTTTCAGCAGGCTTCTAACCGAATAATTACTGGTTTTTAATTTAGCATTACATTCTTCATAAATCTCTTTCGAAGTAGCGGGTGATAGTATTTTGTGAATATCAAAATATCGTTGCAATTCCAGGTGCGTCCAATGATAGAGTGGGTTTCTCAACGTATATGGAACAGTAGTGGCCCATTGCTCAAATTTCTCTGCATCAGTTGCATTACCCGAACAATAATTTTCGCTAATACCGTTGGCCCGCATGGCTCTCCATTTGTAATGATCGCCACTTAACCATGCCTGTGTTATGTTTTCAAAATTAATATCGCCAGCTATTTGTACCGGTGATAAGTGATTATGATAATCTATAATGGGCATCGGGCTTGCAAACTCATGGTATAGTCGCTCAGCAGTGTTATTTTCTAATAAAAAATTATCATCCAGGAATTTTTTCATCAACTCGTTTATTATAAAGATACCCCACGTTTCCAGGGAATAAAATCATCCTGATTCAACAATACAGCCTTTGGAATGATTTCTCCACTGGCAGCCTTAATACAATAGTCTAAAATTTCCTCTCCCATTTGCTCAATCGTTTTCTCACCTTCGATGACCGGGCCGGTATCAATATCAATAATATCTCCCATTCGTTTCGTTAATGCTGAATTTGTTGAAACTTTTATCGTTGGGCAAACGGGATTACCTGTTGGTGTACCTAACCCTGTTGTGAATAAGATTAAGGTTGCCCCCGATGCCGCTTTTCCTGTGGTAGCTTCCACATCATTTCCAGGTGTACATACTAAACTTAAACCTGGCCTTGTGGCTGGCTCTGTATAATCCAATACATCTACTACCGGTGATGTACCACCCTTTTTAGCTGCCCCGGCACTTTTAATAGCATCAGTTATTAAACCATCTTTAATATTTCCGGGAGATGGGTTCATATGAAAGCCAGAGCCAACACTATGTGCTGTAGCATCA
Source organism: Chitinophagaceae bacterium (assembly GCA_031378605.1). Taxonomy (GTDB): domain Bacteria; phylum Bacteroidota; class Bacteroidia; order Chitinophagales; family Chitinophagaceae; genus Endoryza. Next base: position 19,126 of record JANNEK010000315.1, read on the forward strand.
TAACTTTTCATTAGACTAATAAATTTATTAGCCGTTGCTTCATTCACTGACCGATCAATCAATTCCTGCTCGGCCCCACACAGTTCAGGAAATTCTGCCAACAATATTTTTCCGCCTATTGCCACCACTAAATCACTACAATACCCAACAGCAGGGTTAGCCGAAATACCGCTGAATCCATCACTGCCGCCACATTTTACACCAATACATAATTTATCCAACGAAGCCGGTTTCCTCTCCTGTTTGTTTATTTCAACCAATCCTTCAAATGTTTTTCGAATAGATTCGGCAATCAACTGCTCTTCACTTTGTGATTGTTGCTGTTCAAAAATATATAAAGGCTTATTAAAATTTGGATTGCGTTGTTTTAATTCATTTATCAAATCCTGCACTTGTAAATTTTGGCAACCTAAACTTAAAACGGTTATTCCTCCCACATTTGGATGATCTGCATAAGAAGCTAATAACTTTCCAAGAATAGCTGCATCTTGTCTGGTTCCTCCGCACCCGCCCTGGTGATTTAGAAATTTAATGCCATCAATATTTTTAAAGAGACGGTTGGTAGTATAAAGGGAAGGACTAATATCTACTTTACCGATATCATCTCCTTTAGTATATGCCTGAACCAACTGGTGCGTATACTGTTTGTATTTATCCGTAACCCCATAACCCAATTCATTGTGCAATGCTTCACGAATTACATCTAAATTTCTATTTTCACAAAAAACAGTCGGAATAAATAACCAGTAGTTAGCTGTACCTACCCTGCCATCGGCGCGGTGGTACCCGTTAAAGGTTTTATTTTTATACTTCGATACGTCCGGCGCCTTCCATTCGTACTTAAAACCTCTGTACGCATAAGGATCAGCGGCATGCTTTATATTTGAAGTTGTCATTAATCCTCCGGTTGGAATAAACTCCTGTGCCTTTCCCACTAATACGCCATACATGATTACCGAATCGCCTGCCTCTAAGTCTTTAATAAAAAATTTATGTTTTGCCCCAATATTATTTTGTAAAATAAATGCTTCGTCCTTGTACAGAACCGTTTCGCCTTTTTCTAAATTGGTAAGGGCAACCAGTACATTATCATTTGGATGAACTTTTAATACGCGCTGTTTCATATCAGGCAATCGATTTTTTTGATTGAATTAACTGGATCGTTTCAGCTACTCCTTCATTCAGCATTTGCTGTAATTTTTCTTCAACTGCTTCCGTAAATCCGGGCAATCGATTAAGATCATCACCCCAGATAGCAGTATTACTAAATATACTATCCGGTTTCGTACCATCAGGATGCTTATTCCAATAATCATGTAATTCAGGTGCATGATCATCTTTTATTGGATATTGTTTATCAGCCAGCGCTCCGAAATACTGATCACCTTCTTTCTTTACCGAACGCATAAATAAAAACCAGGCAGCAAAGCCAGTAGCGATATACACCGGAGGGGATTGATACAATTGATAATGCTTACACAATACTGGTACCACGCGCATTCTAAGTTTGGAGGTATATTGAAGTGTTATATTTATCCATTGATGTTCAATAAATTCATTTCGAAAACGATCCGTTACTTTATTACCAAAATCTTCATAAATCTTTTTATCAATCGCCAAAGGTATAGCCGGCGCAATTTCATTCATCATTATTTTACGAATGCAATGGCTCATCCATTCATTATTCATTGCCTCCTTTACTGTTTCGAAACCGCTTAAAAAAGCAAGTCCGCACGACAAGGTATGTGTACCATTCAGCATTCTCAATTTTAATTCCCTGAACAATTCAATAGAAGGGGCAATAACAACGCCCTCATCAGTTGCTGCAAAAGATAATACTGACCTAATATATTCATTGCCTTCAATTGCCCATAAACGATATACTTCAGCTACTACCATTAAATCATCTTCATAACCAAATTTTGATTCCCATTGTTTTTTTTGAGCGCTTTCCGGCTTACCTGGAACAATACGGTCTACCAATGAACTGCAAAAAATATTATTATTTCTTAACCAATTAATAAATTCGTTACTCAACTCATTAAAATTTGCAAGCTCCAATACTATTGACGCTAATTTTTTTCCATTGTCGACCAATAATTCTGTAGGAATAATGATCATTCCACTTTCAGCACTTCCATTAAATGCAGTAAAACGTTCAAATAAAAATGCCAATAGTTTTGCTGGATAAGAAGAAGGTGGGTTTTGATGGATAGTCTCATTCACTAACTGAATACCCACTTCGGTTGTATTGGATATAATAATGGAGAGTTGGGGCTGATGGGCAGTTTGCAAAATAGTATCCCATTGTGTTTTTGCAGATAAAACACGGCTGATGGAACTATTAATACTATTTTCTTCAATAGGTTTTCCATGCTCAAGTCCGCGTATGCAAAGCGTGTACAAGTTATTCTGTTTTTCAAAGGCTGAAGCTTCGCCGCTATCGGTAGACTTAACAACTATTATCCGACCACTAAAAATACCACTTCGGTTTGCCTTATCAATAAAATAGTCGGGCAATCCACGAAGCAAAACCCCCGTTCCAAATTGAATAACTTTTTCAGGAAGATCAAACATTGAATCGGCCGGCACCTGAACTTCAGCAATATTAATATCTTTTAGAATACGCCTTGACAATATCATAAAATAAAAGTACGGCTTAAAGTGGGAAGATTCTCATTGGGGTGCATTTAATATTGTGGCAATTTTTCTCCTCGCCTCTTTAAAACCCACCTATACTTTGAGGATAAGGAACGCGATGTGACATAATAATTTTAAAGGCATCCATTATTGAAGATAGAGGTTATTTGTAAAATAGTTAGCCGCTGATCTATATTCCTGTCAGCAGGTTTATATTTTATCGAATCCAAATTTTTCAAAATATTTTTTAGGTGTTCGCGAATAATAAATTTTAATTTTTGAAATTGCTCATACAGTTGTACCTGTACAAGCCAACACGTTTCGCATTTCAATTGATAGTAAAATTATTATTGATTAAAAGCCTTAATGTCCGTTGAAGTTAAATCAAACCGATAGCAATTTTTTTAATATAGCTACAAAGCCTCACTAAAGGTTGTAGTAAAAGAATTCAATTCTATGTCCGAATATATGTAATTACAGACAATGCATTGTTATGCCCGTTCTTAGTCTCTTATAATTTTAATAATGTCATCAATTTCTGATTGCTCTGGTATCTTATCATTTGTTACGTAGTAATGAATAAATACAAAATCGCCCAATTCATTACATTTATTTATTCCTGCTTCTATGATAGTTCCTACAGCAACATCTAAAGGAACTAATATTTTCATTGCAATAAAAGTATCCGAAAAATTAATTGTTTCCAGAATAGAATTAAAGTTTTTGCATACAAGGTGAAATTCGTCTTTTACAATATCCTTTTGAATCTTGCTAAATGTATAGCTGGTTGGGGGCAATACAAAAAAGTAATATCTTAACCTATTATCAAGTCCTCCTAGTCCGGTAGAAATAAATCCAATGCTTTCATCAAGCAATGAATTTTCAAGAAACATTTTACATTCCTGCAAAGCCAAAAGAGTCCATTGCTGAAGTTCGTTGTCAGGATTATTATTGTATTTCTCAATTTGTCTGAATGCCTCTATAGTTCCTAAATGCGCCAACAGAACTAACGCTGCTTTCTTATTCTTTACCGGTAAGTCTTTTTTCAATAAAATACTTCCTAATGAACGTGTTTCATTTTCAGTTAATTCTCCCCGATCAAACGTATCCGAATGGTTTATGTATTCTTGTTGTAGTTGAATGTCTATACCCGCTTCCAAAATATTGTATTTATCAGGAAGACTATCTAAAAAAAATTGTATGTCTAAAAGATCGTCATTCATTATTGTCAGGTTTAAGAGTTGCTGTTAACTATGTAGCTTCGTGTCAGATAAGGAAATAGAATTCGCAAAGCCTGCACAAATGCCGGGACTGTTTGCCGGCAACTAAAATTAAGGAGTACAATATATAACAGAATGATGAATAGATATTACATGACCTGAGCAGAATTAAAATAAAATTATAAAGCCCGGCATATACCTGCTACACATGCACAAAACCCATTGTTAGCGATTCCTACTTTTTGTTAACCGATAGATTTCCTTTTTAAAGAACCAGGTCTCTTTTTTCTTTTCGTTTTTTTAGCAGCTAGCTTAGATTTATATTCACGAATAAAATCACTGATTATTTTCCTGTCTGCCTCGGTTAATGGCTTGCTTTTTATAATAAAATCAACACCTTTCGGTTCCTTTACGTGTCCCATATTTTTAACGTTTAAAATAGTTATCTATTAAAATTTGTGCCGCCTCTGTTGCTATTACCATTCTTTGCCCACCCAACGTATAAGCCCCTAATGTTTTTATATAATGCGGAATAAGTTTTGTTTTTGCATCAAAAGCCACAAAACCGTCAAACCCTCTTTGAAATGATGTTTTGCATGCAAAAGCAACCAAATTCCCGGCAACTCCTGCATACAATTTATTTTTACCAATATTAAATGGGGCGCTTTCCACTAAATCCATAAAAATGTGATCTTTCTCAAATGTTATACTTAGTAGTCCCTGAATAATATTAGGATTGTTGGTAATTGTCAATTTATAAACCTGCTTGGTATTGTCTGCTAATTCAATTTTCCAATTAAATAACCATCTATTTTTCTTAGCTACTTGAGTCAAGTCCGCCTTAGTTAAAAAACTCACATCTGTTGGAAAGCTATCACCAGAAATTGTATTTTGAATAGAATTTGTTAATCTGTCTATTTCAAATTCAAGTGCTATTTTTCTTCTTTTTTTCATTACGCTAATTTACGAAATAATAGCCAGCCGAAAAAGTGAAGAACCTTGAGTCAAGAGGTACTAAAGTATTGTCCACACAATTCATCTATTCACAAAACTATTTTTATTGCTGCATGTTTATTCAACCGCAAATGTATAATTTCCCGAACCCACTTCTTTAATAGCGTATCCATTTTCTGATCGTAACTCCTGAATCTGTATATCATTTTGCTTGATGACCTGTTGCTTTTTAACAGGTATCCATATTTCCGCTGTTGTATTGGGGGGAATAGAAATGTTTATTAAAAATTTGGTTCCAATTTTTTTCCAATCAACACCGATTATTCCTCTAATTGAATGATAGGTTCCTTTGGCCCAGGTTAGTTCATCAACAAGTTGTGGTTTGATAATTATTTTTTCAAATCCAGGTGATGCTGCATTTATTCCCAGCAGTGAACGGTAAAACCATTCGTCGATAGATCCAAACATTGGATGATTCATCGAATAAACTGTACCCGGAAAATTCCAGGTTTCCCAGAGTGTGGTAGCCCCATTTTCCAACATAAAGCCCCAACCGGGAAAATCTTTTTGATTGGCTATGCGATAAGCTATATCGTTTCGGTTGTTTAGACGCATTATATCAAAAAACATTTGGGTTGAAAATATTCCCGTAGAAATATGCCAGTGATGACGTTCCAACTCTTTTAATAATACATCAAAGCTTTTTTCTTTTTCCGGACTGAATTCATACCAAAGTGCAAAGAGCTGTGCCGATTGTGTACTATTATCAAACCGACCGGTGGTTGGAATCAAATACTTTTCGATGATACTTTCTTTGATTCTTTGTGCTAATTTTTGATAACGGGCCGAATCAACTTTATTATTCAATAAACTTGCAAATTCAGCAGCAATACTTACATGGTGATAATAGAAAGCTGATGCCGATAATCCTTCCGGCTTAGGATCGAGGGCCTCATGATCACTGATATCCCAATCAAACAAGTTATCCCGAGCCTGTGTTTGTAAAAAAGCTATTTGCTTTTGCAGGGCGGGGTAAAATGTTTCAATAATTCTTTTATCTCCATAAAATTCATACAATTGTTTTTGAAGAAACGGAAATGCCAGTTGCCAACCCAATGGCCCCGATAAATCGCCATAGCCACGATCAGCAATACCTGTAAAAGGTGCAATCTCCGTCATTCCACCTTTTGGCCGTTGTTCGTTGGCAAAATCTTTTACCGATTTACTATAAAAATTTGCCATATTATAATTGTACATAAAAGCATTGGCACTAACTACCATATCAGCACCATATCCCATTTTTTCACGGGCAGGGCAATCGGATTGTACACTAAATATATTGCTCAAAAATGTCCATTGAATTGTTTCATGCAGTTTATTAAATAAATCATTGGAACATGAAAAATTTCCGGTAGAAAGAACATCTGAATTCATTCGTAAACCTTCAAAATCGTTTAGCGTAGGTTTACCTGGCCAGCCACTTACTTCTATATATCTAAAACTATGAAAGGTAAATTCAGGCTGCCAGGTTTCTATACTCTCCCCTTTTAGTATATAGTTATCTTCCTGCCACATCGTTTCAGGAGAGCCTGGTTCGGCTTTAATGACTCCTTTTTTTATTTGAGTTGCTACCGAAGTCATGACATTTAGTGAGCTATCTGCAAACAAAGCTTCGCCAAAACGCATGGTAATTTTTGTTCCTGAGGGCCCTTTCACCTTTATTCTTGCCACTCCGGCAAAATTTTGTCCCATATCAACGATGTACAAACGCGGTTTAAATTCTCTTATAGAAATTGGTTTTATAATTCGGGTAACTTTTATGGCAGGTTGCATCTGAATAGTAAGCATCCCCGATGGTCCGCGCACAATAACCACATTTTTCCAACCGGTACTTGTTTTTGGAAGCATCCAATCTTTTTGTTCAAGCCTTGCGTCATAAGTTTCACCGATATAGATATTGTTGCGCAAAATGGGTCCGGCAATAGTTTGCCAACTTTCGTTGGTTACAATTTTTTCTATGGTACCATCTGAATAGCGCACCTGTATTTCTGCTTTTACACAAGGCCTGCCACTCTGCTGATAATCGTGCAGGTCCCATCTTCCAAAAAATTTAAATGGTAACGGGTTCCACCAACCGTTTCCTAATTGAATACCTGCTACATTAATTCCTTTTTTCAATAAGGAGGTTATATCATGAGCTACATAGAATGTTTGTTTGACATAAGTTGTAAACCCCGGATCCAACACATGATCACTGATTTTTTGGCCATTTAAAAAAGCTTCATAATACCCAAGTCCGCTGATATATAGCCTTGCCGAAACCATTTTTTTCCTTATCGAAAATGATTTGCGAAACAAAGGCATGCGATCATCTTTAAAGAAGTCTTCATTTTTTGCAGGTTGTATGCTTCCATCAGTGATCCATTCACCTGTCCAGTCCGAAGCATCTAACATAGCCGTTTCAAAAAAAGCAATTTCACTCCAATCGGATTCTTCATTCGACCCATTGTATACTTTTACGCGCCAATAATATTTTGTTGTTGAATGAAGAGGACTTCCTTTATATTGTAAATGCAGGCTTTGTGTTGAAACTAGTTTACCGGTAGACCAATAATTTCCTTTGCCTTGTTGAATATCACCCAAATTATCGCTTACAATAATTTCATAGGCTGATTGCAATTGATTGTTTTTACTTGCAATGAAGTTCCAGGAAAGCCTTGGCACACGAGTATCAATACCTAATGGATTTCGAATATACTCACAAGTTAACGCAGCAGGCTGCAATGGTCCACCAGCAATGGTTACAGTATGAAGGCCCGCGACCAATATAATTATTAGTACAGATTGCTTGCTCACGAAGAAATGTTTAGGTAGAAAAAATAATGAATGCTGAGTAAATCTTTATAACTTATTAATTGAATGCCTTTGTTTTTAATGGCAGCTTTGACATTTTCATTCGTCCAGGTATCAGTTACACTTTGCCGATCAATCGCTACATTTTCATGCATACTATTTTATAAAAATTATCGCTGCGACTTTATTTTCCAATTATCTGTACGAAAGGGTGAAGCCGGCAATCCTTCTTTATTATAAAAATTCGCATCGTCGGGATTATCGGCCCATGCATACCGAACAGCTACTGGTGAAACGATTTCGTCACTAAACACAATTACTTTATCTTCTTCAATCATTGCTTTTGCCCAAACAAATTTTTGATCACTACCGGCGATCGAAAACCCTTTCAAATATCCATATTGGTCTTTCGCAAACAAACCACTACCCTGATTTGAAAAACTTAATACTATTTTATTTCCACGGATGGTCATTGATTGATAGGTTGGCCCGGAATATACGACCTCCCTTCCATATGCAATTTTTTCAGCAGCTAATGCTAACCGATACCCTACATCCTGTTTGTTTCTTGGATGGATATCATTCGCTTCGCCAATATCAATGATTACTGCCTGGCCCGTTGCAGGCATCGATAAGGTTAGCGATTGTGCTTCTCGCAATTCTGCCCAATTACTTTGCGTGGGTACCTTTACAGGTTTCATATAATTCGCCAACTGCACCCAAAAAAAAGGAAATTCATACCCCCATTTGCTGCGCCAGTCATTAATCATTTCAGAAAATAAGGTCCGGTAATAAAACCCTTCGCTTGCATTTGATTCGCCCTGATACCAGATTCCTCCTTTAATACCATAGTTGATAATCGGTGCTATCATTGCATTGTACAATAGAGAGGCAAAAGAATTGGGGCCGGTATCCCTTAAGCCAAGCGACACATTCGATACGGAAATTTTATATTCCCATTCACCAAAAAGCGGAAGCTGGTTATTACCCGCCTCTATATACATTTGTCGGGCATCGCCATACACACCACCTCCCCCGCCAGTATCTTCCACTTTAATAACAATTGTATTCTTGCCTTTATTAAGCAATGCAGTACTTATTGTATAAACCCTATCTTCATTATAAGAATTTGTTGCGCCAATTTGTTTTCCATTTATATAAGTAATGTCATTATCATCAATAGGCCCCAAATGCAGTTTTAGTTCTTTGACTTCGTAAGAATCTGGCAATACAAATTCTTTCCGAAACCAAACAATACCATCTGCATTTCCAATTTCTGTATTCTCCCACAACTGAGGTAGTTTTATTTTTTTCCATCCACCACTTGTATTGGCCGGATCAAACCATTTTTCTGTAATTCCTTTATCGTTCTTCATCGATTCAATAAACAATTGCTGTTTTTCTTTCATCCCTTCTCTTTCCTTTTCCATCTTTTCAAAATCAGCATTTTTATATTGATCTTTCTTTCCCATAATATCCCAGCTCATCCAGGTTTCAATATTGGTTCCACCCCAGGATGTATTGATCAGCCCTATTGGAACCGATAAGTCTTTAGTAAGTTTTCTTCCAAAAAAATAAGCCACTGCAGAAAAATCAGTTATGTTTATTGAATTACATTCCATCCATTTTCCTTCTACATTTGTTAACGGCTTATAGGCAATCTCTTTTTCAACAGTGAATAATCTTATTGAGCTATAATTTGCTTCATCCATTTCTTTTTTGGGATCATTCGTATTTTTAATACTCCATTCCATATTCGACTGACCGCTGCAAACCCATACATCTCCAATCAAAATATTTTTAAAAACAATTGAATTCTTTCCAGTTATTTTCATTTCAAAAGGTCCGCCAAAAACCATCGAAGGAAGGCTAAGCATCCATGATCCATCGGTTGCAGCTTTTGTTTTTTGCTTTGCACCATTGAATTCGACCGTAACCGATTCTCCTTTTGCTGCCCAGCCCCAAACTTTAATTGGTTTATCGCGCTGCACTACCATATTATCTGTAAAAATATTGGGAAGGCGGATATTCGCATTCGTACTTTCAATATATATGCATATCAATAGGAATACAATAATCTTTTTCATTTACTCATTTTATTTTATTAGTGAATACTGGTTTGTTAGTGATCATTCCGTTTACAAGTTTGTCTGAATACACTATAACTTCAACGGATCGAAATTCTACTTCTTTAGATGAATTAAGAATTTTAAATTCTACGCTGTGTTTACCGTTGGATAGTCCGTAATACCAACAAAGCTCATGCCTCCTTGTTGTAAAATTAGTGGGCAACGCCGGAGATTCCAATAATTTACCATCAACATACAATTCAGTTTTATAGATAACCGGAGAGCTACCCTCCCATTTTGCAGATTCGCCTCTAAGCACAAAACCTGTTCCTTCAATATCGAATGAAATTAAATCCTTATTATCGGACCACTGCACTGGAATTTTTTCGACAGGATAAAACCCATCAAAACTTTTCTCATACCTAACAGATACAGGTACTTGCTTTTTAATAAAAATCGTTTCGCCTTCAACCGTTCCTCCATTTCTTTTTACTTCTTCAATAGCGTGTTTGAAACCTGTAGCATATACGTCTTCCAGGCTCATGGTCGTATATTTAAAATCAATCGCTTCTGCCTCCTTTAATCCCATTTTCCAATAGGCTGGAATTTTATCATACCCAAGTATCGTTCCTAATATTCCTCCGGCAGAAGACGGATTACAATCTGCATCCTGCCCGCAGCGGGTTGTTATTTCCATGGTTTTTGTAAAATCTCCTTTACCATATAACAAACCAATCACCACATAAGCTGCATTTACTTTGGCATCAATATTAAAGGGAGTGAATACACCATCGGGACAACCAATATCATTAGCCCATTTTTCCTGCACCTGTAACCAGGTTTGTTTCCAATTTTGCGGATACTTTTTATAATTATTAATGACCTCGTTGATACATTGATAAAATTCGCTTTGAACAGGAATTGTTTTTAAAGCCTGTCGAACAATTTCTTCTATATTGCCGGAGGTAAATGACAAAGCATACATGGCACCTATATAAACACCGCCGTACCATCCGTCGCCATAATTCATAATATGCCCAATCTTATCACTAATAGCAGAAGCTGTATTCGGCATACCCGGGCTCATCAGTCCTGCAAAATCTGCTTCAATCTGGTAATCGATACAATCGGCATGCGGATTATTCTTCCATTCGCCGCTGGCCGGTGCCTTAATACCCTGTAAAATATTATACCGTGCTGCCTGGTTAGCATGCCATAGCATATAACCTGCATTTGCAAACGAATTGGCGAAAGAATCAACCGGTGCATCTAATCCATATTTTTCAAATACATCTACAAACGTCAGATCCATATATAAATCATCGTACAAACCAGGATTGTTAATCATGGTATGCTTCAAATAGCCATCATACCATTTTAAAGGTTGATAGTCGCCAATAAAAGTTCCTTGAAATCGAAATTCATAAGGTCCGCCAAAGGTTACTCCAATAGTTTGCCCGGCCCAGCCACCCATTATTTTATTTTTGAGTTGTTGTTTGGTAATTATAATCATCTTTGCCTGGCTAAATACGTTTGCAATAAACAATAAAAACAGGCAGAGCAAAGATATTTTTCTCCTATTCATGAGTAGTTATTTTAAAAAAATAATACCACCATCTAATATAGGATTTTTGCTCATCCCTTATTACGGTAAGAGATTATTTTTTATAAGAATTGGGGCTATTTGTATAAAATCAGGTTATAGAACCTAATGAAAACTCAGGCAATCGTATTTGCTTTCCATTTTGCAATGCAGATTCATGTGCTAAAATACCAACGCAAGTAATATTGGCAGATTTTCGTGCATTGGGAAAAGTATCCCTTTTATCTATTAAGGAGCTAATAAATTCGTGAACCAGGTGCGGATGAGAACCTCCATGTCCTGAACCCTGGATAAAAGATAAATGCTGGTTAGATTCAGCATCATAAACACCCCCGGTGGTAAATGACTGAATACTGGCAGGCAGTAAGTGAGCATAATCAGGAATTTTTACTTTCTCGGCAATTTCACCAGTATGTATTACTGAATCTTCGTGTTCAATCAACGTCCATTCAAACGATTTTTTAGACCCATACACATCAAAGCTTTCGCGATACTGCCTTGCCGTATTAAATAAGGAGCGGGTAACTTCTGCTCCTACATCAGACTTATGAAATTTTATATGACAACTTTCAACAGCAAACGGGGAGTTATACTTTGTAATTAAATGCTCATCAATCCTACCGGATCCAATACAAGAAACATATTCTGCATCAGCATTTGCCAAAGCTACCACAGGGCCAACGCAGTGGGTTGCATAATGCATAGGAGGCAATCCTTCCCAATAACCGGGCCATCCGGCCATTTCCTGCTGGTGTGAAGCACGGAGAAACTGTAATTTTCCTAACCCGCCTTTTTGGTAAAGTTCTTTTACAAACAAAAACTCACGACTATATACAACCGTTTCCATCATCATATAGGTTAAGCCGGTTTCCTTTACCGCTTCCACGATCAGCCTGCATTCCTCAACAGTTGTTGCCATGGGAACCGTACAGGCTACATGTTTACCAGCCTTTAAAGCTTTAATGGATTGTTCGGCGTGATTTTGAATAGGCGTGTTAATATGTACCGCATGTATATTTTTATCTTTCAATAATTCCTCATAATCTGAATACCGATTGTCGATACCAAATGCATCTCCAATCTGTTTTAATTTATTTTTATCCCGCTGACAAATAGCATGCATGTTTGAATTGGGATGTTTTTGGTAAATGGGAATGAATTCGGCCCCGAAACCAAGTCCGACGATAGCGATATTAATTTTTTTATCCTTCATATATCGTTCAATTAATTATTCAATGAAACTGGTGTTAGTCGTGAGCCCATTTTTTTAAAAAGGCTAATCCTTCAGAAGCAAAATCATCCTGGTTATCTGCCATTGGATGCCAGAAACAAACCGCACCGGCCAACTCTTTATTAACAGGAGTAAAACTTTCAATCGATACCGTTTCAGTATATTGAATTTTTTCCAATCCCTTTTTATAGGCGGCCCAATTGGTTTGCCCCGTACCGGGAGTTCCCCGATAATTTTCAGAAACCTGCATATGAATTAATTTATTACCTGCCAATACAATTGCTTTTTCAATATCTCTTTCTTCAATATTCATATGAAATCCATCGAGCATAATATTTGCAGCCGGATGATCAATATCCTTAATTAATCGTACTACATCTTCTACCGTATTAACCAGGTCCGATTCAAATCGATTCAAAGGTTCCAATGCGATCTTTAGTTTCCGGTCAGAAGCCATCTCACAAACCTTCCGTATATTTTTTACCGCAAGCCGCCATTCATTTTTTCGTTGTTCGGCCGAAACCATTCTTGCCTTACCCACGGCAGAATACATGGGCCCTGCAAAAAAATCTGCATTTAGATCAACGCATAAATCGAGGCAGGCTTCAACATAATTGAAACAGTTATTATGAACAGCTTCATCTTCATGCGTAAAATCCCTGGTTGGCCCGAATGCACCGCATATTATCGGTTGCAGATTATATTTATGCAAGCCTTCTTTTAAAACATTAACATCAATCAAAGAAGGATCTTCCAGCGCAATTTCTACCACATCATAACCCATTCTTGAAATTTTAGGAAATATTTCCTCTATGGATGAAGTAGAAAAAGGAGAGGTCCATAACCAGGTACTTACCCCAAACTTTATTTTTAGCGCCATAGCCTGAGTAATTAATGTATCGACTTGAATTGCTACTTATTCATGTTTAATAAGAACTGCCTTGTATCCTCCCTTAGAACGAAAATAAAAGATCAGCATTAAGTAACTAACGAGCATAATTAGTGGAAATATTACAATATCCCTCAATGCAAGTTTTTTTGCTGTATCCCTGATTGTATTCACGGTTATTTTGTCGGCCTCACTGGCCGTTGTTAATTTAGTTGGGTCCATTGCCCGGTAATCGCCAAATAAACTCGTTTTTGTTTCGGTTATATAGGTGGAATGAATTTTAGTATTGTTCACTTTATCGTAGGCAAGAATATTTTTCTCAATCGATTTATCCTGGATAAATCCAAGTACCCCTGCGCCAATTACACCTGCTGCAATCATTCCTAATCCTCCGGTAATATTTAATGTTAAAGCGCCCCCTTTAGGAAAGCGTTCCGATACTACGCCAAGCATCGTTGGCCAAAAGAACGTTTTTCCAACCCCATAAACCGTTGCCGCAACTAAAATCATAGCACCCGTTGAAAAAGATAAAAGGTACAATCCAATAGCAGCGATTGCAGAACAAACAGCAAGTAACCCCAGTGGAGAAATTTTATGTACAATGGGTCCTGCAAAAAATCGAAGCACAAACATAATGGCAGAGGTATACACAAGTACCCAACCAGCTTGCATTCCTAAATTATTCATTGCTGGTGTAAGTAAATCGGTAATCCAACTATCCGTTCCCAATTCTGTGATAGCAAGAGGCACCATTATCAACAATAAAATAATATAAAGCGGCTTTCCGGCACTTCGGGTATATACACCTACCAATATAGTAAGCAGCAAAATGGTTATAATGTTAACCACCGCTGGCCATGCAAAAACAGCACCTAACTGAAAAACGATTAAGGATACAATTATTAAAGTACCAATTGCTCCAACTTCCTGCAACATTTCTTTATAAGAAACCCCAGCCTGTACCCGTTCATTTAATGGAAACTTACGTGCAAGCATCATAATTCCATAGACAATAGTAGGTAGTAAAATCAACGCAATTTTATATTCCCATTTGGTCTCTGCACCCATAAATAAAGCAATAATACCACCAAGTACTAACCCTCCTGGCCAACCGGCATGCAAAATATTCAACCATTTAGTTTTTTCTTTTGGAAACATAGTTGCTACTACCGGGTTTATTACAGCTTCAACGGTACCATTTCCCAGTGCAACAATGAAGGTTCCCAGGTACAACATCCAAAAACCATTAGCGAAAATGGTAAGTAAGGCGGAACTTACATGACATAAAAAAGCAAAAACCATCGCCGTTTTATAGCCAATCTTATCAATGATTAAACTAAATAAAACAATACTAATGGCAAAGGGCCATAAACCCACTCCTGCAATTTCGCCTAACTGGGTTTGTGAAAGATTAAACTGCCTGCCCCATTCGGGGAGCATAATGGCGCGCAAAATAAAACCAAAAGCGGTTGTTATTAACGCAACAAAACAGGCATAAAACAATTTCATATCCGGGGCTGTTCCACCGGAAGAAGTAACTGCATCTTTTTTTTGCATACAAGTTGTTTTGTTATAAAAATTTAATAAGACTAAACTATTTGGTTACACGTAAAATACCATTCATAATTCTCCAATGACCAGGAAATGTACAAACATAAGGATAGTCACCTGGTATCAATGGTAATTTAATAGTCATGGTATACTTTGCACCAGGGTTAATCAATGGAGATGCCTTTAATATCTCATGCATCCTGGGTATATAACTCATTTTAACGCCATTGGGATCCTGTGCTAAGCGATCTGCTGCTGCACCTACTTTCTCTAAGGTGGAAGGTTTAATAAGAAGCAGGTTGTGCTGCATAAAATCTGCATTTTGCAATACAATCTGAATGGTAGTACCAGCCCTGGCTGTGATCAATTGTTTATCATATTTCATAATATCTTTCACTGTTTTTAACTGTATCACCTTATCAATTTTCTCCTCGGAGCCATTTATAAGATTTGCTCCATCCAGGGTTTCTAATTTTG
>JANNEK010000364.1:0-22327 GCA_031378605.1 Chitinophagaceae bacterium
TGTTACTGCTAAAGGCCTGGATGCCGGAAAAATAATTAAAGAACATATTGCGCCGCTGATTAAAGGCGGCGGCGGCGGACAAAAAAACTTAGCTACAGCAGGCGGACAAGATGCAAGCAATTTGAAGCAGGTTATAGAAAAAGTTAAAAGTCTTTTGTAATGCTTTCAACTAAGTCGGCTCTAACAATTGTTGTAAATCTTCTATTCTCAATGATTAGTATAACCGCGAAAAGTCAACCTGAAAACATAGCTGATTCAATTTTTCACGAAGATTCTATTAAAAGAATTGTTTCCTTCTTGTCGCATGATTCATTAAAGGGTCGATTAACAGGTTCGCCAGAGAATTTAGTAGTGGCAAATTTTATTGCTTCTCAATTCAAACAGGCAGGTGTTTTACCAATCAGTGGAATGCAAGACTATTTTTCTGAATTTATTTTTTTTGCCAAGAGTACAAAAAAAATAAAAGGAGTAAATATTATCGGCGCTATTCCAGGAATGTCGAAAAAAGAAGAGTTAATTATTTTCTGTGCACATTACGATCATATCGGTACTACAAATACGTATTCATCGCAAAAAGCACTTACAGCAGGTAACAAAGAAATAACAGATACTATCTATAATGGCGCTAACGATAATGCAACAGGAACTACTGCAATGCTTTTACTTAGCCGATATTTTTCGAATGTAAAAAACAACGAAAGAACTATTTTATTTATCGCTTTTTCCGGAGAAGAGTTTGGATTAACCGGATCTCATGCATTTAATTCTTTAATAAATTCATCAGCAATTAAGGCCGTTATTAATATTGAAATGATCGGTCGGGGGATTAATAATAAGAAAGATAATCCCTTTATAACAGGTATCGAATACTCTGATTTGGGCTATCTTTTAAATAGAAAATTAAAAAACAAGGTGCTGAATTCAAGTGGAAGAAAAATGTTTTTTAGAAAAGATCCTTATATAAATGAAAACTTATTTAGTCGTTCAGACAATTATCCATTCGCGTTAAAGGGCATTCCGGCCCATACAATAATGGCAACCAACCCAAAAGATCCATTTTATCATTCTGTAAAAGATGAAATTGAAACAATTGATTTCAAAAATATGTCGCTCGTACTTAAAGCAATTGCTCTAAGTTGCAATGGATTAATTAATGGAACAGATACACCCCAACGCATCAATCCCTCAAAACTTATAAATAATTAGCTGATTATTTCCAGGCTCTGTCTCCTTCCTTCTGCCTTCTGAATTCTCCCGCCTTCTGTCTCCCCAACTTCTGTCTCCCGACTTCTGACTTCTCCCTTCTGTCTTCTCCTTCCTCCTGTCTCCCGACTTCTCCTTCCTTCTTTCTTCTCTCTCCTGTCTCCTGACTTCTTCCTCCCGACTCCTCCCACTCCTTCCTAAGGTTCCGTTAAAAGAATACATCTTTCTCCGAATTTTTTCGTATTTCAAATAATTCCCTATATTTGATCTACGAAACTTAACGTAGATCATTATCATTAAAATTGTTCAGTATGAAAAAATATGTTTTTGCTTCCTTCCTGGTGGCAGCCCTATTATCAGGATTTATCTCGATCGCCCAGGAAACTAAGGAAAAGGAAAAATCAAAAATGGGTGAGCATGATGAGATAATTATTAAAAAGAAAGGCGACAAAGAAAGTAAAGTAATTGTAGAAATAAAAGATGGCGAAATAACCATTAATGGAAAATCCATTGACGAATTTGATGACGATAATATTTCTGTCCGTCGTCGTAAAACGCCAACGGTAAACGCATATTCAAATTCACGCTTCCGTAGTTTGGCTCCTATTCAAGGTTTGGGAGAAAGTTATTCCGGTGAGCCGTTCGAGGGGTTTTCGTTTTCAAATGGTAATAAAGCATTCTTAGGTGTTTCAACCGATGAGGAAGATGGAACAGGGGTTAAAATTATTTCCGTAACTCCAAAAAGCGCTGCAGAAAAAGCAGGATTAAAAAAAGGCGATATAATAACTAAAATAGAAACCCATTCCATTGAAGATAGAGGCGATCTGACCGAAGCAATCGGCAATTATAAACCAGAAGATAAAGTGACGATTACTTATAAAAGAGATGATAAAGAAAATAAAGTAACAGCTATTCTGGGTAAAAACAAAACTACCAGTGTCGCCCGCTCCTGGAATTCAACCGAGCCTGCCTTAGGGGAATTGAGAACTTATCCAGGTAGTCCGGATCTTGCGCCCTTGCAGGGAGATGCTTTTAACTTCCAATTCGATGGCCCTGCTGATAATTATAATCATCTTTTTGGAATGCTCGGTGGCCGGCCTCGTTTGGGAATAAAAGCACAGGATACTGAGGAAGGAAAAGGAGTGAAAGTATTGGATGTTGCAAAAGAATCACTCGCAGAAAAAGCGGGAATTAAAGAAGGAGATATTATTACTGAGTTCGACGGCAAACCGACTAATAGCGCTGATGAATTGGCAGATGCCGCACAAAATGCAAAAGAAAAATCGGCTGTCAAGTTACAATTTAACCGTGACGGTAAATCTCAAACGGTTGAAATAAAAACACCAAAGAAATTAAAAACGGCCAATCTCTGATTTTATAGGAATTCCATGAAAAATGAACCGCCTTCTATAGGGGCGGTTTTTTTATACCGCCTAATATCAGAATGCTTTATTGTTTTCAAGCATTAACCAGACTACATTATCCTTCTCAATAAAATTTCATTTATTTTTATTAATGGCCTGCCTGTCATAAACGCGACTGAAAATCCAACCAGATTGAAGTATTTTTGCCAGGCTCCTTTATAAAGGAACCCAACATAATTTTAAACAGGTGAATGAGCTAGTGAAGCGAATATTTATAACTTCTGGCAAAATGATATTATACTAAATGTTGGCTATTTACGAATCATATGAAGTAGTTATTGGACTGGAAGTGCATGCACAATTATTAACTAAAAGTAAATTGTTTTGCGGCGATAGTGCTGCATTTGGTGGCGAACCCAATACTCATGTAAGTCCGATTACGCTTGCACACCCCGGCACTTTACCAAAGCTTAATAAAAAAGCTATTGAATACGCTATTAAAATGGGAATAGCATGTAATAGTCATATCAGCCGGAACAATTATTTCGTACGAAAAAATTATTTCTATCCGGATTTACCGAAAGGTTACCAGATATCTCAACATACTACTCCCATTTGTGAGGGAGGCTTTATTACCATTCGAACAGAGGAGGGTGAAAAAAAAATTCAATTGAATCGAATACATCTGGAAGAAGATGCCGGTAAAAGCCTTCATGATATTGATCCCGATTTTACTTGTGTTGATTTAAACCGCGCAGGGGTTCCTCTTATTGAAATGGTTACAGAACCCTGCCTGCATAGTGCCGATGATGCCTATACGTTTCTGACAGAAGTAAGAAAACTGTTACGCTACCTGCAAATATGCGATGGCAATATGGAAGAAGGGAGTATGCGGTGTGATGCTAATATTTCAATCCGTAAAAAAGGAGATTCAAAATTGGGAACAAAGGTGGAAGTAAAAAACCTTAACTCCATTCGCAATGTTAAGCGTGCGATTGAATACGAATCAAAACGGTTAATTGATTTGGTAGAAAAAGGAGAGCCTATTCTTCAGCAAACAAGAAGCTTTGATGCTGCAAACGGTTCAACTTTTGGATTACGCTCTAAAGAAGAAGCAAATGATTATAGATATTTTGCTGATCCCGATCTAACACCTTTTAGAGTAACCGAAGAATTACTGGCAGAAATACAATCTTCTATTCCAGAACTACCCGAACAAAAAATAAAAAGATACCGGGAACTATTTGATTTGTCAGAATATGATGCGAGAACAATTTCGGATGAAAAAGAATTGACAGATTATTATGAACAAATACTTGGCGCCTTCCCCAACTCATTACAAGATATTAGTGTAAACGCAAAAGCATCGGCAAATTGGATACTTGGTCCTATTAAATCATACCTTAATGAATCAGCTACGTCAATCACCGAATTTAAAATTCCACCTTCAACAATTGCCCATTTAGTTGAATTAATAAAAGAAGGAAAGTTGAACTTTTCTACTGCTTCCTCTACTTTATTTGCAGCATTAATCAAACAACCCCTGGCTAATCCGGAAAGT
Source organism: Chitinophagaceae bacterium (assembly GCA_031378605.1). Taxonomy (GTDB): domain Bacteria; phylum Bacteroidota; class Bacteroidia; order Chitinophagales; family Chitinophagaceae; genus Endoryza. The sequence continues at coordinate 4,129 of JANNEK010000364.1, forward strand.
TTATCCAACCAGCTAAATATTGTTCAGAATTCCGATGAAGAAACTATTCTCGGCTGGGTAGAAGAAGTTTTAAAAAATATGCCAGATAAGATTATCGAATATAAAAAAGGGAAAAAAGGATTAATTGGTTTATTTGTAGGCGAAGTAAAAAAAATATCGAAAGGAAAAGCCGATCCGAAATTAACAAACGACCTATTGATTAAAAAATTACAATCATGAAGAATTGGAAATATGTATCGTTAATTGTATTGGTGTTAATAGCCTGTAAATCGAAACCTAAAAACAGTCTCGAAATAAAAGGAACTGTAAAAAATTTTGCCAGCCTTTCTGAACAATTCCCGGGTTCAGTAAAAGATGGTTCCATTACACTTATGTTGTTTGAAGTGCCGTTTGGCAGTGATGCACAACCGATTCAACTTGACTCAACAACTATTACAGAGAAAAATAATTCTTTTGTTTTAAAGGGGAACTCATCTGCTACAGGCATGTATGATATTATGATTGACAGAGGCGGGCCAATGATACCATTGGTAAACGACGAAACATCCTTTTCGTTAAACATTGACTTTACCAATAAAGAGAAATTTTATTCTGTAAGCGGGTCGGATGCCAGTAAAAAACTACAGGATTTTATTTATGCATACAGTGATCACAGCCTGTTAATTAATAAAGAACTCGCAGCAATTGATAGTTTAAAAAAATTAGCGGCCGCTGATACATTGTTGATTGCTGCTACCAATGCAAAAAATAAAGCTGTCAACGAGTTAAATAGTTTCTTGAAAAAAAGTCTTTCCACAATCCAACAGGGTACCGTAGCCTCTTTTGCCCTGGGTCGTGCTGCGCAAACACTGCCCCCGCAGGAATTTGAAATTGAACTCAATAAACTTTTAGAAAAATTTCCGACGGACGCTAGTTTACTTGGAATAAAAAATCAATACAACTCTTTTAAAGTTCAGTCGGCTGAAATGGAACGCCGAAGCCAAAAAAGTAGCTGGGTTGGTAAGAAAGCTCCCGACCTTGTATTGCCGGATGCCAATGGAAAACAGATTGCTATTTCTTCGTTCAAAGGAAAATATGTGTTAGTAGATTTTTGGGCAAGCTGGTGTGGACCCTGCAGGCGAGAAAACCCGAATGTGGTAGCTGCGTTTAACCGATTCAAAAACAAAAACTTCACCATACTGGGAATTTCACTTGATGAAAAAAAAGAAGCCTGGCTTGAAGCGATTCAAACCGATGGACTTAATTGGACCCATATAAGTGACCTGGCCTGGTGGAAAAGCAAAGCCGTAACAACTTTCGGATTTGAAGGCATTCCTTTTAATGTATTGTTAGATCCAGAGGGAATAGTAATCGCCGAAGGGCTTCGGGGAGACGGGCTCGTTCAAAAATTGAATGAAGTACTTAAGTAAATTACCAGTATTGAATCCACTCCCAAAATCATTCAAATTATTTAGCGGGAGCTAGTTACTAAACTTGGTTTAATTATTTAATTGGTTTTTTGTCTTTTACCATTAATAATAATAAAGCTGGAAGAAATATTAAATTGGTAAGTGTAGCAATTATTAAGGTAAGCGACGTTAACCAACCCAATGCTTTAGTACCTCCAAATTCGCTGAAACAAAAAATCACAAAGCCTGCAATTAATACAAGAGATGTATAAATAATACTGATTCCTGTTTTATGAATGGTATCAATAACAATTTCCTGTTTTGTTTTTTTGCTACCGGTCAATTCCTGTTTATAATTTACAAGGAACCGAATAGTTATATCAATAGCAATACCAAGGGCAACCGAAAATACTAATACAGAGGAGGGTTTTATTGGAACCCCTACCCAACCCATTACTCCAGCAGTTACAATTAATGGAATTATATTGGGGATTAACGAACACAATAGTATTTTAAAAGAACGAAACAAATACAACATACAGGCCGCAATTAAAAGGAATGCCCAGAAAATACTTTCTTTCAATCCATTTATTATAAATCTGCTTCCTTCTAAAAAAGTGATACTTGTACCCGTATATTCTGTTCTATAGTTAGCAGTATCAAACAATTTTTTACTGCTATCTTCTATTGTTTTAAGTATTTCGGGTAACCGCTTACTTCCTACATCGGCCATGTTCACACTAATTCTCGCCTGTTGCCTGCCACTATCCATAAATGAACGGATAATTTTAGTGAAATTATTTTGCTTACTACTGCTGTCATCCGTCCTGCTTCCCAAATATTGTGCAAGGAAAGCGATATCATAACCATTGGGCAGTCTGTAGTTAGAACTGTCGCCATCAAAATAAGCCTGCTTTGCAAACTTCATTCCCTCAACAATAGATAAGGGCCTTGCCATTTCTGGCATACTTGCAATAAAAGAGGATAGAGAATCCATTTTACCGAAAGTTTGAAGCATGTTTTTTCTTAAGCCGTTTTTTTGTTTGGTATCAATTATAATTTCGAGTGGCATTACACCCCGAAAATTTTTTTCAAAGAATTTAAGATCAGTATATACCTTGTCTGTTTTAGGAAGATCATCTACAATAAATCCTTTTGCCTCCAGCCTAAAGATGCCAATTACCGATACCAGTAAGCCAACAAAAGTAACTCCATAAATAAGTTTTTGGTGATGCAGGCTCCATAACTCTAACTTATCCAGCAAACCCAGCAACAACTTGTTTTCTAAATAGCGGGTATGTTTAGGTTTGGGAGCTGGCAGTATGCTTAAAGCAACAGGAATAATAATAATAGAAATAAAAAACAAAGCCATAATATTAAACCCTGCTACAATTCCGAACTCTTTTAGAATGGCGCTTTTTGTTAATGCAAATACTGCAAATCCAATGGCCGCAGCTATATTACAAAACAGCGTAACAATTCCCATTCGGCTTACCATTTCTACCAATGCCTCCTTTTTATTTCCTTTTTCCTTATAAGAACTATGGTATTTGGTTAAAAAATAAATACAATTAGGAATGCCGATCACTACTACTAATGGTGGAATCAACGCTGTAAGAAGTGTAATTTTAAATCCAACCAGATGAATCGTTCCTACACTCCACAACACTCCAATGATAACTACCGCCAATGACAAAAGCATTGTACTAATGCTACGAAAAAAAATTAATAAAATTATAGCCGATAATACGACAGAACCTAATAGAAACCATTTCATTTCATTTGCAATCTTAGTCGTAAGGTTTGTTCGGATTAATGGCAATCCGCTATAATATATTTCTGTTTGCTGTTGCTCGCCAAATTTATTCCCTTCTTTAAGAATAGCACCTACTACTTCATTTCTTGCCTTGGAGTTGAGCACCTCTTTATTTATTCGAACACCAATCAAAAAAGAAAAAGTTTCTGCGTTATATAGAAGGCCTTTGTAAAAAGGAAGTGATTTAAATATAGCCGTACAACTATCAAGTTCATTTTGTGTAAGTAACCTATCGCCAAAAACAGGCCTTGCAATTAATTTTTCTCCAATGGTATCTTTTTTAAGATTGGTAGCACCGGGAATACTCAATACGTCTTCAACTGAAGCAATTTTTTTCAAGGATCTTACTAACGTAGTATAGGGGTTAAAAAAATCAGCCTTAAAAAAATCTTTTGTTTGTACTCCAATCACCATCATGTTTCCATCATCGCCAAATTTTTTGCGGAATGCCTGGTAAGCCTGGTATTTGGGATTATCCAATGGAATAGCTCGTGTAAATTCGTAACTCAATTCAACGTTAGAAGCATGCCAGCTCATAAACGCCGTAACAACAATTATTATACTTGTCAATATCCAGCGATAGTATAAAATAAAACGTCCGATTTTTGCCCACATAGCTACTTCTGATTCGTGATAAAAAGTTGTCGCAAAGAAACTCATTTTACCGCGCTTGCTGAAGATTTATTTTACCCTCATTAACTACTAACTTTGATTTTATGCGCCTTCCCCGTTTTTTTATTCTTGCTCTTGGCTTTTTAACCTTTTATTCGGGTTTTGCGCAGCTTACTCCTATTGGAAACTGGCGTGAACACTTGCCTTATGCGCAATCACTGCAGGTGGTAAATGGCGATGATAAAATATGGTGCGCAACAGCTTTCAGCATTTTTTCTATTGATAAAGATGAAAACAGTATTGATCGGATTAGTAAAGTAAACGGATTGAATGAAACCGGAATTCGAGCGATTGGTTGGGACGCAGGAACGTTGTCGTTGGTTATAGCTTATGAAAATAGCAATATCGATATAGTATCTTCCTCCGGTATAAAAAATATTAATGCTGTTAAAAATTCATCTCAAACCGATGATAAAAATATTTATAAGATTTATACGCTAAATAATCTTGCGTACCTATCCACTGGTATCGGAATTATTGTAATCGACTTAAAAAAATACGAAGTAAAAGACACCTATATTATCGGCCAAACGGGTAATAAGATAAAGATAAACGCTGTAACTACCGACAATACTCATTTGTATGCCGCTACCACTGAAGGGTTAAAAAAGGTTTTACTTTCTTCTCCGAATTTATCCGACTACCGAAACTGGCAACTCGTTAGTGGTACCAATGGGCTTTCAGCCGGCGAATTACAACACGTTGTTACAACTAATAACCAGATTATAATATCGAAAAACGATTCTCTTTTTATTCAGGATGCGGGCAACTGGAGTTTTTTATATGCCGATGGCTGGAAAATTAACAGCATCACTATTTCAGAAAATAAAATTTTGTTAAGTGAAGTAAATAATAACAATGGTAGAATATCAGTTCTCAATAACACAGGCATTTTAGAAATGGTTATTCAGAATAATATGTTTACCCGTTTGCCATTGCAAAGTAATTTGATCAATAATGATTACTGGATTGCAGATTCAATAGCCGGGCTATCGAAATACAGTAACAATAGTTTTCAATCGTATATACCAAATTCACCAAAATCAACCGGCAATGGACAAATGATCGTATTAAATAATAATTTATGGGCCACTGCCGGAAGTATTACCGATAACGCTCAACCAACAGCTAATAAAAATGGATTGTTCAAATTTTCTGCTAATGAATGGAAAAACTATAACTCTTCATTATTTCCAACGATGGATTCTTTGCAAGATTGTATTGCACTTGCAATAGACAAGCGGAATGAAACAATATGGGTTGGTTCTTATGGCGGAGGGTTATTTTCTATTGATACAAAAAATAGTTTTCGTGTTTTTAAACAAAGCAGTCCTCTTCAACCCGCTTTATTTGCCCCTGGTAGTTATCGGGTAAGTGGACTTTCATTTGATGAAGAAAATAATTTATGGATATCTAATTATGGTGCTGTACAAAATTTACAGGTACGCAAGGCCGATGGTACCTGGCGATCCTTTGCTGTTCCATTTCCATTAAGTGAGAACGCAGTATCGGCAATTGTCATTGACGATCTGAATCAAAAATGGATCATTGCACCCAGGGGCCAGGGATTAATATGTTTTAACCACGGCGCATCAATTGACAATGGTAGCGACGACCAATGGAAATGGTTTCGAACAGGTAAGGGCAATGGCAATTTGCCCGACAATAATGTATTGTGCATTGCAAGCGATAAAAATAGTTTTATCTGGATAGGAACCAAACAGGGAATTGGAATAATACAATGCCCGCAGGAAATATTTACAACTTCTGGCTGCGAAGCCATATTGCCCATTGTACAACAAGATAATTTTGCTGGTTATCTTTTTCGGGACGAAGAAGTAAGAACCATTGCCATTGATGGAGCCAACCGAAAATGGGTCGGTACAAAAAACGGTGTTTGGCTTATTAGTGAAGATGGTGACAAAACTATTTACCGCTTTACAACCGAGAACAGTCCTTTGCCAGACAACGATATTAATACTATTGTTGTTGACCCCAACAATGGTGAAGTGTTTTTTGCAACTGCTAAAGGAATTATCTCATTCAGAAGTACAGCCACGGAAGGAGGAACTAAAAATAAAGAAGTCTTAGTTTTTCCGAATCCGGTGCCGCCTGGTTATTCAGGTACTATTGCCATAAGGGGACTGGTAAATAATGCTATTGTAAAGATTACCGAACTAAATGGAAGACTGGTATATGAAACAAGAGCATTGGGCGGGCAGGCAATATGGAATGGAAAAAATTATAAAGGAGAATCGATATCATCGGGAGTGTACATGGTTTTTATTAATGATGATGCGAAACAGGAAAAATTTGCAACCAAAATTGTTTTCATTCGTAAATAATTATTTTGCCAACAACCATTCATAAAACAAAAGGCATTGTAGTGAGGTCGGTTAAGTATGGCGAAACAAGTTTAATTGTTACGATTTATACCGAACTGCTCGGCCTGCAATCGTATTTGGTAAATGGTATCCGTGTTTCTTCCAAAAAAGGAAATAACAATGCTGTTCACTTTCAACCAGCCGCTATCCTGGATCTGCTCGTTTACCATAATGAATTAAAGAATCTTCAACGAATTAAAGAATATAAGTGGGGATATTTATACCAATATATTTTATTTGAGATCCTCAAAAATAGTGTAGCACTTTTTATGGTTGAGTTGTTACAAAAAACAATCAAGCAACCAGAACCCAATTCACAACTCTTTAATTTTATTGAAGACAGTTTTGTACACCTTGATAATGCGGATCCGGAAGTGGTTGCAAATTTTCCCCTTTTCTTTGCCACTCATCTTACCAATTTTTTTGGTTTTAGAATTACGGATGGATATACTAAACAAAAAAATATTCTCGACCTGCAGGAAGGAGGTTTTACGGGTGACCGTCCAATACATGCTCATGTACTGGAGGAACCTTTCAGCCAACTGATTTCTCAATTATTAAAAACACAACAACCTTTTGAATTAAAAGAGATTCGCATCAATAAAGAAATAAGAAAAATATTGATGCAGGGATACCAGGTTTTTTATTCGCTGCATGTGCCAGATTTTGGAACCATGAAAACGCTGCCGATATTACAGGAAGTACTGTAATAGGTAACTATATCAGATGATTCGTTGTACCATTGAATTAGTTCCGATTTTATTATCCGATATATTTTTTATATGCAATACGCCCGGCTTTTTTCCTTTTTCAAAACTCCCAAGCATTTCATCCAACTGAAGGGCTTTTGCGCCATTTAAAGTAGCCCATTGTAATAATTGTTCTAATTCTATAGTCGGAAAATAATGCTGGAGCGTTTTCATTTCTTCAAGTATACTCAATTGATGGTTAGAAGCAAGGCTATCGGTGCCCAACACAATGGGGTAATTTGATTGCAGCAACAAATCAACATTTGGCAAAAGATTACCTATATAAAGATTTGCATTTGCGCAAAGGCAAAAGTATACCTGGGGTATTTGAAGACTGGAATCTAAAGACTTTAGAAAGTTGATATCCTCTTTGGAGGTAGTTACATTATGAACGAGAATAAGTGTTTGATTTTTTTTGAAATACGGTAGTATACCCTGCAGACAGGAAAATCCGGATGGTTCAAAAAAAGAAAGGTCGATTCCAAGCTCTTTATACAATCGTAAGAAATCGCCTTTTTTGTTCATCAACAATTCTTCTTCGTCTATGCATTCTTGATTGTGCATAGTAAGCAGATGATTCCCCGGAAAATTTACAAGCATATTAAACAACAAAGGAGAAACCGAATACGGAGCATGAGGAACAATTGAATTGGATTCTACCGGTATTGAATATTGTTGAGCAAAAGAATTGAAATTAGATACACCTGTGTTAAACCGCTCCTCTGCAATAGAAGGTGAAAAGCCACTTACTTCTAAAAAATTATGATAAAATAAATTTCCTTTTTTCTTTTGCAATAAAGTATTTGTGGTATTACAAATATCACCTACAGCTACTATTCCATTCAGCAACATTTCTGATTCAGCTTTTTCAATAGCCAAATAAATAAGTTCTTCAGAAGAATGGCGCTGTTTTAAAATAGAAAGAATAAAATCAATCATACCTGTATTCTCAGGAACGAGATCTTTCATATGACTTAATTCGAGGTGGCTATGGCAATTAATAAACCCGGGTGTAAGAATTCCTTCGAATTGTTCTATATCGGGCCCTGCTTCATCGACAGGAACTATTGCTTCAATAATACCCAGCTCATCAAGAATAAGCACATAGGAATTATCCAACAATTGGTTTCCCGTAAATAACTGCGCGGCCCTTAATTTTCGATAACTCATGTAAGCTTTTAACAATTAACTTTGCGAACCCAAAAAGTACAATATGGTACTTCTGTAAATTAGGTACTTAGCCTCAAATTTTAAGAAAAGGCTTTTACAGTTCCATAAAAATAGAACATTACTATGTTAGATAAATTAGAAGCCATAAAAGCCCGTTTTGAAGAACTTGGCGTAGCACTCACCAACCCGGCTATTGTTGGCGATAATAAAAAATTTACTGCGCTTAGTAAAGAATACCGAAGCATTGAAAAAATTGTTCAATCGTATGAAACTTATAAAATTATTTTAAGCGACTTGGAAATTTATAAAGAGGCATTGAATGGCGATGATGATGAATTAAGAGAACTTGCAAAGGAAGAATTGCCTGACCTTGAGGAAAAGAAATTATTGTTAGAAGCAGAAATAAGAAAATTACTGATACCAAAAGATCCACAGGACGATAAGAATGCGATCATCGAAATACGTGCTGGAACAGGAGGAGATGAAGCTAGTTTATTTGCAGGCAATCTACTAAATATGTATTTAAGGTATTGCGCGGGAAGAGGATGGAAAACGGCAATTTTAAGTGAAAGCGAAGGAACCGTGGGTGGATATAAAGAAGTACAACTCGAAGTTGCTGGCGAAGAAGTATATGGAACCTTGAAATTTGAGAGTGGTGTGCATCGCGTTCAGCGTGTACCCGATACCGAGGCTAGCGGAAGGGTGCATACCTCTGCAGCAACGGTAGCGGTTATGCCCGAGGCAGAAGAAGTAGATTTTGAATTGAGAGAAAGTGATGTGAAAATGGAAACTTCGCGAAGTGGAGGGGCTGGTGGTCAAAACGTAAACAAAGTAGAAACTAAAGTTATGCTCACGCATCTCCCTACAGGAACTGTTATCATTTGTCAAACAGAACGCACCCAATTGGGTAACCGTGAAAAGGCAATGCAAATGATGAGAACCAAATTATATGAAGAACAAGTACGCAAACAAGAAGATGAAATAGCCCGTCAGCGAAAAAGTTTGGTAAGTACAGGCGACAGAAGCGCAAAAATTCGAACCTATAATTATCCACAGGGACGTGTAACTGATCATAGGATTGGATTAACGGTATATAACCTTGCAGATGTAATGAACGGTAATATAAAAGAGTTTATTGATGCCTTGCAATTTGCTGAAAATGCTGAAAAATTAGCAAAACAAAATTGAGGACGGAATATCGTTTATTGATTTTATCTACAGAGGTAAAATTATTTTTCTAAAGTTTTAATAAGAAAATAATTCATACAATAGTCAACCCAAACAACTAAAAACCTACCTTACGTTCAACTAAAAATAAATGTTATGTTAGAAAATTTATTAAAGCTCGTTAAAGAGCATGCCGGCGATGCAATTATTAATAACCCGGCTATTCCAAACCATCAAAATGAGGAAGCGATTGCAACAACCAGTAATTCTCTTGTGGGAGGATTACAGAATTTGTTGGGTGGAGGCGGGATTAAAGATGTTCTAAAATTATTCGGGGAACAAGGCGGTGAGGTGAACAACAATCACCCCGTTGTACAGAATCTTTCTGGCAATGTAATTCAGGACCTGATGAAGAAATTCAATTTGGATCAGGGTGCTGCAAGCAAAATCGCAGGCGGACTTGTTCCGAATGTATTGCAAAACCTGGTAAACAAAACTAAAGATCCAAACGATAGCAGTTTTGATATTCAGGGAATTTTCAATTCGCTTAGTGGTGGAAAAACCAGCGGGTTAAATATTCAGGGTTTGTTAGGAAAAGTAACTGCCGGGGGCATGTTAGACAAAGACGGTGATGGTGATACCGATTTACAAGATGTGATGGCTATTTTTTCAGGTGGTGGTGCCGCGAAAACCAACAGTAACAGCGGAGGCGGAATATTAGATACAGTTAAGGGGTTATTCGGAGGGTAATTACAGTTAATTATATTTTTAAGCAGGTGGTTACAATAATTGGTGACCACCTGTTGTTTTTAGTGAAACAAGATCAATGAAAAAAACTTATTCGTATTGTCTCTTTGCGTTTTTAATAGCAGGGATATTTAGCTTTCGGAGCATCAGCGATTGGATAGAATATAAATCTGAAGTTGGTAACTATAAGGTAACCATGCCTGGTACCCCGGAGGAACAAATAAAAAAACTACCAACGGCAGTGGGAGAAATTACCATGCATATTGCAATGGTTCAATCAGAAGAAAACGATGATAACCTACTTTACCTTAGCGCTTATAGTGAATATCCGGCTGAAAAGATTTCATCGGAAATGTCGAAAGATGGAATCGATCGGTTTTTTAATGGCGCTGCAGATGGCGGTGCCAAAAGTATGAATGGTAAATTGATATCTATTACAGATACTGTCTATAAAAATTATCCGGCAAAAAATGTACTTGTAGATGCCAATATTGGAGGTCAAAATTTTTTAGTGTTGCAAAAACTTATCTTGATAAAAAATAAATTTTACATGCTGCAAACCTTTACCAAGCCAGAAATGGAAGGCAATCCTAATGCACGAAAATTTTTTGAATCTTTTAAAAAAGAAGACTAGAATTGGAGTAGACGAACAGAATGGCCCAAAATATTTCTGTGGAATTTTATTAAAAACTGATCCTATCCTTTATCCGTAAGTAATAATAAATAGTGCGTTGACGTTATGATTTTATTAATAGAGCAAACGTTTGTCGAAGGTATCCGGGCTGTCATTTTTGTTAAAAAATTATGAATAAAAATGGCTTTCGGTAATATTAAATTCAAAGATTGTTACTTTGCATATGACTTATAAAATCAATTGTTTAGCTCAATTTTTTACACTTTAAGCCTTCTTTAACCAAAAGCATCACACTAATGGCACTTGTTTTGCGTTATACATAAAGAAGATTGAAATTATTAGAATTATTATATCTCATTAAATTTTCTCATAAGCAGTTAGTTTTGGTTACAGCCCCCGTTTCTACGGGGGCTTACTTTTTAGATTCGGGCCAACCGTTTCAATCGATGGTCAGTTTTAAAGCTTTGCCATAAAAAATCAAAATAAAAGCTATTAATACAGATCCTGCGACATCAGCCCATATATCCCATACATCAAAGCTCCGGTTGGGGATGTAATTCAATTGTACATACTCCATAACAATTCCAATTAGAATACTCAAAAAAGTAATTCCAAAAAGAAAGTACTTCCAGGAAGAAACTGATTTTTTTTTATGCCAGGCGTATACCCCCCAAAAAAGAACAAAGCCGCCAAACAAACCGATATGTGCTACTTTGTCAAGATTTTTAATGCCAAAAAGCCCTAATCCAGGAATAGCCTTTCCGGGTAAACATAAAAGAGCCAGTGTAATAATCGTCCACGTAACAGGAAAGACCTTGGTTGTAGTAAGCCTTCGGATAAGAGAAATTATAAAATTCATAATTACCACCGAAAGGTAGGGCAAAATCAGTTATTGTCTTTCCTTCAATAACCAAAACTGTTTCCAAAAAAGAAAAAATAATCAATGTAGCCTGACGATCACGAATATCCAATTCTGACTGAACTTAATCATTGAAGAGAATATATAAACAAAATTAAGGAGTCGAAAATTTAGGTAACCTTACCTAACACATACATCTGTCCGAGTGGGCTTGGGCTCCCACCTTTGTTTTCTAAAGTAATAGCAAAGGCCTGCGCTTTTGGAATATTTTTCATAGTTACTAATGGTACTCCTTTTTCAATAGTAAATACTCCGGCATCTACTGGTATTCCATCAACTATAGCCCATAATTGGTATTGTTTGCCGGCAGTTGGATCGGGCATATTATTTACAACCAGATAAACATCCTTAGTCTGTTTATCCCAATATACTGTTGCCATACTGGTTGGATCGGGGCTTGTTGGAACTGCATTACCCTCCATCTTAATAATTGCCATTGAAGGATTGCGAAGTTTTTCAATGGCAGATTGATATTCTCCAATACTTGTTCTTAAAATCTTATCATTCTTAGTAAAATCCATATTTTCTTTTACCAGGCCATCGTATTTAGCACTAACCGATTTGTATTGATTAAAGAAATAAAAATTCAATGCAGTACTTCCTATAAGGAGAACTATTGAAGCAGCCGCAGCATATTTAAACCAACCTCCGATAGTAACAACAGGTGTATTTTCAACTGAATTGCGATCCGAAACATTTCCTTTCTTTATTCGTAATGAAGTATCCTGATTTTGTTTCTCCAATGCTTCAAGAACCTGGCTGCGAACATTTATTGCAGGAGCGATTGCATTGGAAAGCAACTGTTGTTCAAGTAAAATTTCAAAAGAATCACGGGCCGATTTTACTTCTGCGTGAACCGCACACATCGATTCAAACTCCGTACGTTCCTGTTCATTAGCCAGGCCCAGCACGTAGCTTTCTACAATTCCACTTACTATGTATTCTTGTATGTTCACTGCAAAATAGTTCTTAACTGTATTAAAGCACTTCGAATTCTTGTTTTAACTGTTCCTAATGGTATACCTTCAATTTCAGCAATCTCTTCATGTGTATATCCCTTAAAATAAGCAAGGTCAATCAATACCCGTTGTTCTGTTTTTAATTTTTCAAGCAATTTCCTTAAACCTAACACATCTGTATTTGGTTGAAAAGATCCGGTCAGTAAATTATCTACGTTTTCCGGGATAGACTGGTTTTTCCTACTATTTTGAAAGCTTTTTGATCGAAGCGTATCAATAGACGCATTACGTGCAATATTCAGCATCCATGTAAATAACCTTCCCTTGGATGCATCATAACTTTCTATTTTTCGCCAAATATTAATAAATACTTCCTGCAGTACATCACTAGACAATTCTGCATTATCCAGTATTTGCATAATAATTCCGTTTAAAGCCCCGGCGTAATTATCATACAGGTAGGCAAAGGCACGGTTATCCCTGCCTTTCAGCATAGATACCAGTTCCTTTTCATTGTATGTTGTGGTGGTTCCCAATTTTGTCTACAAATGCTAGGCTCAAAATAACTAAAAAGTGGTGTCAAACCAGTTTTTAATATACGATGTATACCTAATTTTAGTTTTAAGCTTCTACCAGGTTTTTATAGGCCGTTGAATCCATTAATGCATGAACTGATGCAGGATCTGTTACAGTCATTTTTACCATCCATCCTTCGCCATAAGGATCATTATTAACAAGCTCGGGCGATCCTGCTAATGCAGGATTTGTTGATGTAATTGTACCGGCTACCGGCAAAAAAAGATCTGAAACTGTTTTAACTGCCTCTACAGATCCAAATACTACTTCAGCATCCATTGTTTTACCAACTGTTTCAATTTCTACATATACAATATCGCCTAATTCACCCTGGGCAAAATCAGTGATACCGATGGTAGCAGTAGTTCCTTCAAGCAATATCCATTCGTGATCTTTAGTGTAGCGCAAATTATCAGGAAATTTCATATTGAACGTTTTAGGGTGCAAAGATTGGGAAAAGGAGGGGAAATGAAAAGAAGAATATTAAATAAACAATTTGATTCTTTGGAGTAACTATTAACAATAATTAGATTTTCTAAAAGCAATCATTCAAAAATGTTTACCCTTTTCTTTTAATCAATTTAGTAGCCAGTATCCTTACATCCATTAAAGGGCGGTCCCTATCGGCTGCCTTACTTGTAGGAACCGCAGCGATACTATCAACGATGTTTAGTCCAGCTACTACTTCGCCAAAAATGGTATAACTCAAATCGAGGTGTGGAGTTCCACCGATGGTTTTATAAACTGTGCGCTGACTGAGCGGTATTTTTCTTCCTTTTAACCGGTAAGTTTCTATTGAATCTAAGCTGCTATCCGTATGTACCCTGCCTTTTACAATATAAAACTGGCTTCCGCTACTTGTCCTTTTTGGGTTTACGTCATCGCCTGATCTTGCCGCAGCCAAAACTCCCTTTTTATGAAAAAGACTGGTTCGTATTTCAACTGGTATCGTTGAATCAGGGCCACCATTACCCAATGGTTTTCCAGCGGCTGCATTTTTACTTAAGGGATCTCCTGCCTGAATCATAAAATTTTGAATAACGCGATGAAATAAAAGGCTATCGTAATAATGACTCTTTACCAGCCTTAAAAAATTATCTCGATGCAGGGGTGTTGAATCTGATAAGCGAATAACAATCGTTCCCTTTGTTGTTTCAATAGCTACATCTTTTTGTAAGTCTTTTTTTCGGAGGCCATTGGAAAGTTTAGGATTACAGGATACGAACGTAAAGAACAGGGAGCATACTACCGTTACCCAAATAGTTTTATCCATGATTAGTATATTATTAGAATTTTTTGAATAACTGGTTAATCAATTAAAATCCATGTGTACTGAAATACATTAATATATGATCTTTTAGATAATTTTCCTGCTGTATCATATCCATTACCGGTAAATCTTTAAGTTGTTTAAAGTGTGGCCAGTTATCATCATCATACCCTTCTATTTCATAATAACCGCTTTGCATTAACAGTGAACAAACGGCCACATGCATCAGGTCTTGCTTTTGCTCCTTTGTAAATTTTTCACTCGAGCCTCCAAATTCCTGGATACCGATCAAAAATAAGATCGTTTCCATATCTGGCTTCTTTTCAAATCGCTCCATCATTTTTGCTTCAAGAGCCCACCATCTTGATTGCAAATCATCCTGTACATGCATAGCGCAAAGATAGTTTGTCTGTTGTGTTTAGATAGATACATTTTAAAGAATATACCTTCCGGCTTATTCTTTTGGTAAGGCAATAAATAAATGATCCAGGTTTAGTTGCTGATCAATCAGCCCGATGCTATTTTCATTGCCCGTTATACCCATTGAAGAGATGAGTGTAATAAAAAGCTGCTTTCTTGTTTTTGTTTCTTCTTTAAATAGTTGCTTTTTCTGCAATAAGACTGCTGCATATTTTTTATCCAGCAAAAATTTATTTTCATAGAATTTTATTTCGCAAAGATTAATACAATTATCCCTTCTATTAATTATCAGGTCAATTTGCGCTGCGTTATTATTATTGTTGCTTTTACTTTTCCATATGGCGGATTCACTATAAATACCGCTGATACCTAATGCGATTTTTATTGCCGGAACATGTTTCATACAAACATTTTCAAACGCAAGCCCACTCCAACTTTTCCAGCTTGGGGTATCACTTAACCTGCCCCATGTACCTTTAGTACCACCCCTATTTGCTGCCATAAATTTTAAATAAAAAAGCGAGTACTCGTCGGTTAATTTATAGATACTGTCTTTCGATTTTTTGCAGATAG
Organism: Chitinophagaceae bacterium; assembly: GCA_031378605.1. Classification (GTDB taxonomy): domain Bacteria; phylum Bacteroidota; class Bacteroidia; order Chitinophagales; family Chitinophagaceae; genus Endoryza. Next base: position 19,573 of record JANNEK010000364.1, read on the forward strand.
GAATATACGGAGTAATAAAACCTGATGCTGATAATTCTTCCAATAAAGTACTGGTGCTGCCTCCGCTTTGCAACTTACACAGTTTAATAATTTCATTTCGGCTTAAACCCATGGGCTTTGACGCCAATGCTTTTATTACTTTAAAATGCCTGTCGGCGCTATCAAATAATGCTTTATATAAATCCGTAAACTCATTATACAAAAACCCTGTTTTTGAAAAACATACTTTGTCTATTATTTGTGTTGCACTTAAACCGGATACAGCCTGTTCTAAATAATGAGGTACTCCACCAAAAGCCATATACAACTGGGTTATTTGATAACGGTTCAATAGTATGTTGCGGCTTTTTAAAAATAATTCGGTTTCATATAAAGTAAAAGGCTGAAGTGCTATTTTTTGAGTAATACGGTTGTGCAACCCTCCTTTATTACGTACCACATGCTGGATCATCCAACTCGCAGCAGATCCACAAAGAATAACCGCAAGATTGTGTTGTTTGCTTGCCCAGGTATTCCAAAATTGTTCAAAAGCTGCAAGAAAATTTGATTTAGCTGTTTGCATCCATGGAAACTCATCCAGAAAAAAAACAGCCTTTTTACGGCGATTTCTTTTCTTCCAAAGTGTTGCTGTTAATTCAAATGCAGCAAACCAGTCTTTAGCTACCGGCAATGGTATATTATCATTTAACTGCCTTGCCAATGCCAGGCAATAATTGGCCAACTGTACGCTAGTCTCAACATGATGTATACCTGAATATTCAAATGCTATATACTTTTGCAGGCAGTTGCGTATAAGATAGGTTTTACCTATCCGACGCCGGCCATAAACAGCAACAAGGTCAGGTTTTGTATTGGCGATTACGCCTTCCAACAAGTGCATTTCTTCGTCGCGTCCAATAATAACAACACCGTCCATCAAGAAATATTTTAAGCCAAAAGTATACAATTATTATTGTTTTGGCCAAACATGATAATAAAATCTAAAGCCAAAACTATATTAAATGCCCTGTTTTGGCTTTAGATAAAACTTGCTGCCCCTACAGATGGTTGCTGGTATCCTTTTCATCTATTACCTTTGCCCAAAATTTTCACTAAATGCTTCAAACAACATTTATTCGCCATCATACAGACCTCGTTAAACAACGGTTAGCTATAAAAAATTTTAAACAGCCCGAACTGGTAGATGAATTATTGCAATGGGATGAAAAACGAAAACAATACCAGCAGGAACTGGAAGAAGTTCAGGCAAAGATAAATGCCTCAAGTAAAGTGATTGGTCAGTTGATGGCAAGCGGGCAAAAAGAAGAAGCCGAAAAAAAGAAGGCCGAAGTAAGTTCCTGGAAACAACAACAAGATCCCGGAAAATTAAACGAAGCAGAAAAAAATATTGAAGCTATTTTATACCTGCTCCCCAATCTTCCTTCTGAAAAAGTTCCAACGGGCAAAACCCCGGAGGATAATATTATAATTCGTGAAGGAGGAACAAAATCTTCGTTGCCTGCTGGTGCCGTTCCACATTGGGATCTTGCAAAAAAATACAATCTGATCGATTTCGAATTAGGAAATAAAATTACAGGAAGTGGTTTCCCTGTATATATTAACAAGGGCGCAAAACTTCAACGATCCTTAATTCAATACTTTTTAGAATACAATACTGCTGCAGGATATATAGAATACAGTCCACCCCTACTGGTCAATGAAGCCTCTGCTTACGGTACCGGACAGTTGCCAGATAAAGAAGGGCAAATGTATCATGCTACTGAAGATAATTTTTACTTAATACCAACCGCCGAAGTTCCTGTTACCAATATTTATCGTGATACAATTTCTAAGGAAAGTGATCTGCCCATAAAAATGACAGCTTACACGCCCTGTTTCAGAAGAGAAGCTGGTAGCTATGGAAAAGATGTAAGAGGCCTAAACCGCTTGCACCAATTTGATAAAGTAGAAATCGTTCAACTGGTACATCCAGCCAATAGTTATGCTATATTGGAAGAAATGGTGAATCATGTAGAGAAATTATTACAATCGCTGGAGTTGCCTTATCGTATCTTAAAACTATGTGGTGGTGATATGAGTTTTGCTTCAGCGCTTACTTACGATTTTGAAGTATATAGTGCTGCCCAGGAAAAATGGCTGGAAGTTAGCTCAGTAAGTAATTTCGAAAGCTTTCAAACAAATAGAATGAAAGCGCGGTTTAAAGATGCAAATGGAAAAATGCAATTACTCCACTCACTCAATGGAAGTTCGCTGGCACTTCCCCGTATTGTTGCCTGCCTGCTCGAAAATCACCAGGGCGCTGAAGGAATAAAAATTCCGGATGCATTGAAAACCTATTTCGGTTCAGCATTTATTTCCTGAAAACCGGCCAAACAATTAATTTTCAATTTACTTAACCAAACTTGCTGTTAAAGATGGTAAGAATAAACGGGCATCTTCTATTTAATTTTCATATTTGTAATTCAAAAAATATAACTATGAGAAGTAAAATTTTACTCGCTGTGCTTTCTATTGCAAGTTCCTTTGTTACCAATGCACAAATTAATAAGGGCGCTATATTGATTGGTGGAAGTTTTGGATACAATACAACCAATAACAACCAGGTAAATAATACCCTTTCCTATTCTAATACCAATATAAGCCCGCGGTTCAGTTATGCAATCGGCCATAATAGTTTAATCGGCTTAAAAATTGGTTTTAACTATGCAAAAAATAAATCGGTAAATAATAATTATTCCACCAATACTAGTTTTGG
>JANNEK010000370.1:0-2842 GCA_031378605.1 Chitinophagaceae bacterium
AGAAATTATTAATGCTTATAAAGACCGTCAAACAAATTATCCGGCAGCAAACGGAATTGATGCTTTGCGTAAAGCAGCCCAGAAATTTATTTCAACTTATCAGGGTTTGGATTATGAAGCCGATGAATTTTTAATTGCCGGTGGTGGCCGCCCATTAATTTATGCGACATATATTACACTGCTTGATAAAGGTGATAAAGTAATTTACCCGATTCCAAGTTGGAATAATAATCATTATACGCATTTAAGTTTTTGCGAAAAAATTGAGGTTATTACTAAACCGGAAAATAATTTTATGCCGACAGCCGCAGAAATTGCACCGCACGTAACAGAAGCGACTTTAATTGCATTATGTTCACCATTAAATCCTACCGGCACTACTTTTAATAAAAAAGATCTCGAAGAAATCTGTGATCTTGTAATTGCAGAAAATAACAGGAGAAGTGCAGATCAGAAACCATTATATATTTTATACGATCAATTATACTGGACACTTACATTTGGTGAAACAAAACATTATGACCCTGTTTCACTCCGCCCCGAATTAAGAGATTATGTAATTTATATCGATGGATTGAGCAAAGCTTTTTCTGCAACGGGTATTCGTGTTGGGTGGAGTTTTGGACCGAAAGCTATCATTGATAAAATGAAAAGTATTTTATCGCATATTGGTGCATGGAGCCCAAAACCAGAACAGGTGGCGAGTGCAAAATATTTATTGATGGAAGCGGACGTGAACGCATTTCTCACAGATTATAAGAAAAAAATCCAGGACAGGCTGGAAGGATTTTATAAAGGATTCAGCGAATTGAAGAAAAAAAATTATCCTGTTGAATGTATTGCTCCGCAAGCTGCAATTTATCTCACTTTAAAAATTGATTTCAGAGGGGCTGTGAAAGAAGATGGAACATTAATTAAAACCATGGCTGATGTGGCGGATTATTTACTTGATGAAGCACGAATTGCGATCGTACCATTTTATGCATTCGGATCAGAAAAGGAAAGTCCGTGGTTCAGATTAAGCGTTGGTACTTGTAAAATGGAAGACGTAACTGAAAGCATGATCAGTTTGCAAAAAGCGATGGATAAATTGAAATTTCCGGATTAGAATTTAATTGTATTATAAATCAGAAGATTCTCCATTACATAATCAGTTAATAAGCTAATTCGCTAATCACTACTGTCCGGTAAAAATAAAATTTCAAATTAAAGTTCTTTATTACCGGGTATTTGATAGCTCTAAATTAAGGTTTTTCAAGGTGAACCCCTCGGAAAAAATAAATTCAGTTGTGGTGAAGGCGGATCATATGATCTCAATACTTTTTCAGGATTGATCAAAAAATCAGTCAAATTAAAATAGCTCATCAGGTGATGTCTTATCATTCCTGCAATGGAAGCATATCCCCATTGATTTATGCGATTTTTATTAACTGCAATTTGTATTATCCGCACTAATAAATCGCATATTAATGCTGTCCATATCTGGATCATAATGGCATTCGGATTATCTCCTAAAAAGTACTTAAGCGGATAACGTTGTTTGATACGTTTAAACAATATTTCTATTTGCCATCTTCCTTTGTATAGGTCAGCTATTTCTTCCGGTGAGCTGGTAAAATCATTTGTAATAAATTCAAAGTTGCGATCCATTTCGCTATCGTAATATTCAACAATGCGTGCTTTAATAAGAGGTATTATTTTTCTGTTGCTAGATCTACCAAGTCTTACATACCGGTCTTTTCGGACACCCTTGTCATAGGATTCTTCCGAAACAGCCAGATCAACAAGATCTTTAATACTGGCATCCCGCTTTAATCTGCTCACCCATCTGATACCCCGTTTCCCCCATTCTATGAATTGCGTATAATTAATATATGCTTTATCAAACAATACTGTTGAATCGTTGGGCACATATAATTGTCGTAAAAAAATAAGGTCATGTTCTTTAGCTTCTGAAATAAATACAAACGATGGAAGATCATGTTTCGCACTGATCATCATATGTGCTTTTACGCCTCCTTTTTTCTTTCCGTTGGCTTTGGATGTACCGGCACCACGCATAACAGAATTAAATAAGCTAAATGTTGTTGAATCAATAATAAATACATCTTCAGCCTGATTTAATTTAGGCCGGCTGTCCGGTAAAACAAAATGAATTGCATATAACTCATGATACAGATCGGCAAAAAATTGAGCAGGACGTCTTTTGTTTGCATCTGACAAAGTGCTTCTTCGGGGAAAATGACTTAACCCTAAATGATTGATCTTATTCAACCCATATGCCTGAATGCCAGTTGTGATTTCCCTGAGATTGCCGGCATTAAAGAAACAGGAATACAACATAGTAACCAGATGATCATAAGACATAAAATACTTACAATATCGATTTGCATTATGCTTTTTACTTAGTTTTTCAACAACTGAGCGAGGTATTAAAGAAAGCAGCTGATTGAATACCGGCTGTCCGGTAAAAAAGTTAGATTTGTTCATAAGTTTAGTTTTTTGGTCGTAACTCAAAACTAAAACTTTGGGAGTTCTTAGGAACTCCTTTTTATTTATTTTATATTTTTACCGGACACCAGTGATATACCAATACACCAATATACCAACGTAAAAATGAAACAAATACAGATATTCAATTATGGAAATGGTTTGGGGTGTGGGTGAGCAATTATGAATTTATCAATAAATCAACGCTCAAATAAAAAGATGTGATTACCAATCAAAGAATTGAATGTGTACAATTGCCTATCAGCAGATTTGCAAATTGGTACATTTGCACATTGGTACATTTGCAAATTTGCTCACTTCCCCATCCACTCTTTGAATTCCGAAACTTTTT
>JANNEK010000385.1:0-4398 GCA_031378605.1 Chitinophagaceae bacterium
ACCAGCGAATAATGCTAATTGAGCCAATAATACAATATATACAAAATGAATATTGGCGGTATTGATGCCGGTATCCACCACACTTTGGGTAAGAAAGGGAAGAAAGAGTTGTAATAAGCTGGCTACCCCAAGGCCCACAAAAAGCTGGAACACTAATTTTTTATAGGGAGTGATGTAGGAGAAGATATTTTTGAAGGAGAATGCCCCCTCCCGGCCTCCTCCGCCGGTTGGCGGAGAGGAGATAGGATCATCCTCGTAATTATAAAAAGCAGGTGTTGGTTCCAGTAATAAGGCAATACCCTCTTCTTCTCCATCTTCTTTATTGCTGATCCAGCGCTGAATAAATTCGGCGGGCGTGTAATTAATTAACCCACGGGCCGGATCGGCTACCAATAAAATTTCTTTTCTTCTAAAAAAAGATTTTTGTTTGACTTTATAGAGTACTACAAAATGATTTTGGTTCCAATGGAGTATAGCCGGTAATACAGCATCCTTTATTAATGAAGCATAATTTAGTTTAACACTTTGTGTACGAAACCCAATGGTTTCTGCGGCTTCTGAAATGCCTAAGAGGTTTACTCCTTCTTTTCCTATTTGTGTTTTTTCTCTTATATACTGTAATGAGATAGCCCTATTATAATATTTAGCCACCATGCGCAGGCAGGTGGGGCCGCAGTCCATACTATCGGGTTGTTTGTAAAATGTAAATTGCATTATAATTTAATTAACCAAATCATATCCATTTTAAGAAGAAACCTGTTAACGAGTAATAATGAGGAAGGTAATATTTCCAAATGTTTGCATGACTTTAAAATAATTATAATCCATTTCAAATTATGAAATCACATTAAACATCAAATATTTTGACAAAAGCATAATTTAAGTGGGGCAGCAATAAAGCCAAGGATCATTATCGCATTTTATAGCAAATGATTCATAATTTGAATAACAGCTACCAGTTTCACTAGTACAAGTCAAAGATCCACCACCACAACCTGAAGGGCAACTTATTACTTGCGTACAAGGTTGCTTAACTCCTCCTGTAATTAATTTTTGATCCTTTCTACTAATAGCCCGTCCAATTTTATAGAGTGTTTTCATTTTATAAAATTTTGTTTATTTAAGTATTTTATTCAGGTATTTGTCAATTTTTAAAAGGCCTTCTTTTCCATCGGTTCGAATTACTATTACACCCGTTTTATCAATCAATAAATAAGTAGGGAAAACTTCAACTCTAAATGCTTTTATAATACGAGGATCATCAAAAGAATCAAAAATATTTACCCATGTTATTTCGTCCATATCGACATACTTTTTGACTATCGCCAAATCTTTATCGGAGGCTATCCCAACAATCGAAAATTCTTTAGCGCTATATTTTTTGTACATCTTTTTTAGATACGGGATATTCTCTTTGCAAGGGACACACCAGGTTCCCCAAAAATCAAGTAATATGTATTTCCCTTTGAAATCTTGTAGCTGAACTATTTTTCCACTCAAATCATTTGAATATATAGGGCTAGCCAATTGATTCTCTTTAAAACCACGCGAAAATTCTTTTTTCTTACTATTTACTTCGATCACTATTTCTTCACCAAAAGCACTGATTTCTTTTAGGATAAAATCATATCCATCAACGCTTACAGTATCATTAATTAAATTCAGATACTTCGTATTTATCTTTTTTTTGTTTTTATTATAAATATGAAATACCGTATTATTTGTACTATAATTCAGAGAAGGCTTTTGATTGCTTATGAAAAAAACGTATGTATTTAGTCCCAGAGTAATCGTTGCTGTTCTATGTTCAAATGATTCTACCATAATATAAAAATAATTTTCAATAGAATCCCGATACTTATAGCCGGTTTTAAATGGATGAATTTTTATATTTATTTTCTTCCATTGTATTTTATGTGCATAGAAAAGCTCCACATCTACTTCTGAATATGGAATAAGTTCAGGTTTAACAAATAATCCTTTAGTTTCATAATTAATCATTCTTTCATCATAAAAAGAACTGTTATTATTTGCATCCACTATATAAAATTTGTTACTGTCATTGGTTTCAGCTATTAGTATCTTGATTCCTTGGGAAATATTATTCTTCGAAAGCTCGCTTGAATCTGTTTGAAACCTGGCTAAAATTGGTTTCAAGAATTCATATTGAATTTTTCCATCAATAAATCTGTTGTAATAATATTGAGCCGGCTGAAAATTAGCTTGCTTAATTATATATTTCTTTATATTATTTTTCTTTATAAATTCAATATCCAGAAGAATGTTCGTATCACTCATATTAGCTGGCACTAACCCTCCGCCAAATACTCCATTCCCTAAAACGTTAGTAGTTTTTAGGTTATATAGTTTTGAATTTTGACCATCCGCGTTTGCAAATGCAACTACTAATAAAATTATACAATGATAAATTTTCATCATTATTGTTGGTTAAAATATAGGAGGAGTATAAGTTCCTCCTATAATCTTTTTACTTATAAGCAATACACTGTAGGATCTGTATCACATTTCACAGAATGGGTTTCAACGTTTCTATAACATCGACCCTCGGTACCACTACAAGTAATACTGCCACCTCCGTATTCTTCAGGACAAGAGAGCGTTACTGAACAAGTTCCCCCTACACCTCCAGCAATTTCTTTTTGCTCATTTTTACTAAGGCTTTTGCCTAGGTTTTGTAATTTTTTCATTTTAAAAGTATTTAAATTTACTAATTGGCCCGGGTTTGTATTCAGGTACCAGGCGCTGTTACCCGTTTGTTGCAACAACTTGTTTGGCCCTGCCCGGGCCTTATTTTTTATACAACCTCCATAGTTGCGGGTTCTGCGGTATTTTCTTCTATTGCTATTAACTCCAACAAATCGTGGACGCTAAAATCAATTCGAAAAAGGTTTACTCCTTCTTTTCCTATTTGTGTTTTTTCTCTTATATACTGTAATGAGATAGACCTAATATAATGCTTAGCCACCATGCGCAGGCAGGTAGGACCGCAGTCCATGCTATCGGGTTGTTTGTAAAATGTAAATCGCATTATAATTTAATTAATCGAATCATATCCATTTTAAGAAGAAACCTGTTAACAAGGAATAATGAGGAAGGCTATATTTCAATATCATTACTTGTTAATAAAGCTAAAAGTTACTATCACCTCATTCAAATATTGATTCTAAAAAAACGTCTAACTTATCCATATCGATACTACCTCCGCGAAATATTATTTTTCCATTCGGATCAATTAATATTGTAGTAGGATAAGATATGATTTTATACTCCTTCATTAAAGATTTCGCAGAACTAAATGACTGGTAGATATTCTCCCATTTCATTTCATACTTTATTACTGCTCTACGTAGCGAATCTTTACTCACAGTTCTACCGACCTCTGCTGCTATACTTACCATCTTTAGTTGGCTATATTTTTTATTTATTAATCTTAAATGAGGCAATAACGCAATACATGGGGCACACCATGTTCCCCAAAAGTCAATTAGAACATAGCGGCCTTTAAGTTCATTAAGGCTCACCTTATTCCCACTTATTCCAATAGTGCTAATATTAGGCGCATAAAATCCAGTATCAACCCCTACTTCTCTTTTTGCTCTAAAACCAAGTTTGGATATTGTAATTGACCTACCGAATAAATCGATATTTTCAAACTTATACTTTACATATCCAATATAAAACAGATCGCCAATTTTATATTCCTTACTATATCCAGGCTCGTTTTTAGAGCTATTCCATAATTTTATTATAGTATTGTCATTATCATAACAAACAGCTGGTGTTTGCATAAATACATCTAACCGGATCTTTCCTTTTATATTATCATTTATTATCCCATTTTGATACGAAGCGAAATCAACAGCCAAAAAATAATTCTGTTCTTGTTCATTTTTTAACCTAAGTCCACCAGGGTTAAAAGAGAAACGGAGATTGACAACTAAAATCGATGCTTTTTGTTCGTAAAAAATTTTATACGGTATATTGTAAATACAAAAAGGGTGTACTGAATTTTTATTTATTTCAACCAGCGTGTCATCAGAAAAATCAAAATTTTTGTTACGATCAAAAATTAAAATAGTATGTGTGCTATCTTTTTTTCCAAGAAGTACAAAAAGACTGTCGAGTGATCGGACAGAGCCGCCTTCAACAACAGGTAGTTTAATCCGCTTAATAAAACTATTTGTCGAATCATATTCTTCTGGAATATTTCTAAATTTAGACCTGCCATTATAGTTCCAGGCAATGATATAACCCAAATGGGACATGCTATCTTTTTCATAAGATACCAAGGAGATTTTCGATTGAATATTCTGTGCAAAAAGGTGATTCGTAAAATCAATTATCAAAAAAATAATCAAAATAATTTCTTTCATTTCA
>JANNEK010000389.1:0-8083 GCA_031378605.1 Chitinophagaceae bacterium
GTAACGGCTTCATATGATTTTGCTACGGTTACATTTTGTTTCAATAAAATTTTCTCTGCCTTGTAAGCGTTGGGTAATTTAAACACCTGTGATACGCCTACATTGTAATCAAACACTTTATTATTTATTTGCCCTACACTAGTATTTATATTGAAAGGGTCTAAAATTATTGCTGTACCTGTTAGTACCTGTTGTTGCTGTGTTTGTAATGTTGCTTGCTGAAGGGTTGGGTAATTCTTTGTTGCTAAGTCTAATGCACTTTGTAAAGTGAGAAGTTGGCTTTGTGCAGTTGTATTAAAACCAATCATAGAAAATATGAGTAATAACAAAGTAGTTGCAGGCGCATTTATTTTCATCTTCTTTATTCTTTTTAAGTAAAATAAACTGTATAAAACTGGCAGTACAAAAAGCGTTAATAGGGTTGATGAAAACAAACCGCCAATAATAACTGTTGCTAAAGGCTTTTGAACTTCTGCACCGGTACTTGTGCTAAATGCCATAGGTAAAAAACCTAATGAGGCAACGGCTGCTGTTGCTAAAACTGGCCTTAACCTTGCAGCACTTCCTTTTAAAATTCTTTTAATTACATCTTCCTCACCTTCTTCTTTTAAGCGATTGTAATAACTGATTAATACAATACCATTTAAAACTGCTACACCAAACAAGGCAATAAAACCAACCCCTGCTGAAATACTAAAATTCATCCCTCTCATCCACAATGCAACAATGCCACCAATTGCTGCTAATGGAATGGCCGAAAAAATAATAGTTGCTTCTTTTGCTGAACGGAAAGTTAGAAATAGCAAAAAGAATATTAGTAATAGTGCAACTGGTACTGCTATAAGTAAACGACTTTTTGCTTCTTGTAAATTTTGAAACTGTCCGCCATAAGTAATAAAATAACCTTCGGGTAGTTTTAGTTTTGCATCTAATACCCGTTGAATTTCTTTAACTACACTTTCCACATCTCTGCCTCTTACGTTTGCTTCTACTACAATTCTTCTTTCTGCATCATCACGACTTATTTGTGCCGGGCTTGAAATAAAATTTACATCTGCAATTTCATTTAATGGAATTTGTTTGCCATTTGGTAAAGGAATTAATAAGGCTCTTAAAGCATCTGCATCCGTGTTGGCATTTTTTGTAATACGTACAACTAAATCAAATTTCTTTTCGCCTTCATAAACCACACCTGCATAACCACCTGCATAAGCTGTGTTAAGCGTTGTATTTACATTACTGATATTTAGACCATACTGTGCAATTTTCCTGCGATTATATTTTACCACTAATTGCGGCATACCTACAATTTGTTCTACTTTAATATCTGTTAATCCTTTTATATTGGTGATAAGTTTGCTTACTTCATTTCCTTTTGCAAATAATTTATTCAAATCATTACCAAATACTTTTATGGCAATATCACTTTTTACACCTGCAATTAATTCATTAAACCGCATTTGTATTGGTTGCTCAAAAGATAAGTTTACGCCTGGGATTGCACTCATTTTTTCATTCATCTTATCTGCCAATTCTTCTTTGTCTTTTGCACTTGTCCATTCTTTTTTATCTTTCAACACCATTAACAAATCTGCACTTTCAATAGGCATAGGGTCGGTAGGTATTTCACTTGTACCAATTTTACTTACCACTTCGGTAACTTCTGGAAATGTAAGTGCAATTTTTTCTAACTGTGTACCTACTTCAATTGTTTGAGGCAAACTGCTTCCCTGACGAATGGTATAATTTGTTGCAAAATCTCCTTCATCTAATTCGGGAATAAATTCGCCACCTAATGAATTAAATAATAATAATGCTAAAATAAAAATGGAAAGTGCAATTGTAATTACTGCAATACGATAATTTAATATTCTGTTCAATGCTGGTTGATAGTTACTAACCAACCATTTTATTGCTCTGTCGGTCAATGTATCTTTTGCAGCAATTTTTTTATTGAGAAAAAGGCTGCTAATTAAAGGCACATAAGTAATCGATAAAAGTAATGCCCCAATGATTGCAAAACTTACTGTTTGTGCCATTGGGGTAAACATTTTTCCTTCAATACCACTTAATGCAAAAATCGGGATATAAACAATCAAGATAATTATTTGCCCAAAAACAGCACTGCTCATTATTTTGCTGCTGCCTTCTGTAACTTCTGCATCCATTTGCGCGTGGGAAAGTTTTTGGCTTCGGAACTGACTTGAAAATTTGTGCAATAAACTTTCTACAACAATAACTGCACCGTCAACAATCAAACCAAAATCTAATGCACCCATACTCATAAGGTTTGCGCTTACACCAAATAAATTCATCATAGCAACTGCAAACAGCATTGCTAGCGGAATAACGCTTGCCACAATTAAACCTGCTCTAAAGTTGCCTAAGAAAATTACTAACACAAAAATTACAATTAATGCACCTTCTAATAAATTGGTACTTACTGTGCGGATGGTTCTGTCAATTAATTTTGTTCTGTCTACAAATACATCAACACTTAATCCTTCGGGCAAATACTTTTCAATGGTTTTCATTTTATCTTTTACCCGTTCAATAACCTTTACAGCATTTTCTCCTTTCTGCATCAGCACTACACCGCCAACCGTTTCGCCTTTTCCGTTTCTTGTCATTGCTCCGTAACGTGGTGCAAAACCAAAATCAACCGTACCAATATCTTTTATTAAAACAGGAATACCGTTTGTATTTTGCACAACTATATTATTGATGTCTTCCAACTTTTCTATTAAACCTTCGCCACGGATAAAATAAATATTTGGTCCTTTGTCGATATAACTGCCCCCTGTGTTAGAATTATTTTTTTGCAGGGCATTAAATACATCAACTAAAGTAAGGTTCATTGCTGCTAAACGTTCGGGCTTTACACTTACTTCGTATTGTTTTAGTTTGCCTCCAAAGCTGCTGATGTCCACTACGCCCTCTGTTCCCAACAACTGCCTTTTAATAATCCAATCTTGTACTGTTCGTAAATCCATTGTAGAAAATTTATCTTCAAAACCTTTTTTAGGAACGATAACATATTGATAGATTTCTCCTAAACCTGTTGTGGGGGGTGCTAATTCGGGACTGCCATATTCTTTCGGAATTTGTTCTGTTGCAATCTTGATTTTTTCTGCTACCAACTGCCTGGTGATATTACTTGGCATATTATCTTTAAAAACAATGGTGATAACTGATAAACCGCTACGGCTAGTGCTTCTTAACTCCACCAAACCCTGCAAAGATTTAAACTCTGTTTCCAATGGATAAGTAATAAACTGTTCCACTTCCTGCGTTGCAAGATTTGGGCTGGTTGTATTCACCTGCACTTGATTATTGGTAACATCGGGCAATGCATCTATACCCAACTTTGTAAAAGAATATATGCCCCACAGAACAAAGATGCATAACAGCACACCTGTAATCAGCTTGTTGTTTACTGAAAAGTGAATGATTTTATTAATCATTGAAAGATAAATTAAGTTATAGAAATAATGAACGGCATAAGCAGGTAGTAACCCTGTAATATGCCTGGAGGCGAAGCCCCTATTTATTATTGCTTAACTTAATTTAGGCGGTTGCCAAATGGGAAGAAAAACCAGTGAGGCGTAAGAAATTTCGTAGATAGGATATTTTGTAGTTGGGAAAATCCTTTTTGGGATTTTATAGGAGATAATTGTTTGAAATGAAACGGATGTTGCACAACAAGAGCAACTACAAAATGGTGTGCAATTTTCGTCGTCGTGGCTGTGTTTATCGTGGTTGATAGGTGCTGAAACGATGGCCTCGGATTTGTCTTTACACTCATCTGTATCGCCACAAGGCAAACAAGACAGTCCTAACAAGTAGAGACTAAATATGAGTATAAAAAATTTCATTGCTGCAAATATAATATATAATGGTCAGCCGTCAAAGTATAGTACAGTCTGCCATGTGTTGGGAATTTCAGCTCTTCACGTAGTTTGACTTTGTGTGTCGGGCTGTTTGCCTGGGGATGTGCTGCTTGTGCGGTTACCTATTGGAGATATTGTGATGAAAATTTTGTGACCCGAAGGTGAAGGGAATTTTATTAGAGGGTTTGATATAACAAACAGGGGGCTGGTTTTATGTGGAAATAATATTCTTTCCACACATATCAAATTCTGATTTCAACTGCTATATTGAAGTTAATAATTAATATTGAAAGATATTTATCCAGCAACACTTGAACCAAATCCCATGTTAGTTGAAGGAATTTTATTTAGTCATTATTAATTTTTCATTTCACTTATATTGATTTCAATTTCATGTTTAGTTGTACGCCAATTTACAAATGATGCTCTTATTCCTTTCGTTCCATTGTAAACTGTCGGTATTATAAATACTTTTTTCGTGTTGTTCAAGTTTATTAAAAAATTTGGACCTTGTCTTTATTTTCTTATCTACTTAAAGTAAAACAAACGTTGTTGAGTCGAACGGGTGCCAACAATCCCAATGCGGAATTTTTTTCAATGAATTGTCTCAAATGATTTGCCATTACAATTGAGTTTTCTACAATGTTTTGATAGCCTTTTTCCCCATATGCTATCAAAGTAAACCAAACTGGTAATGCTTTCAATCGTCTTGATTTTTCAGGTAAAAAATTTTATTATCTAAAATTGTTAAATGGGTTGCCCAAATACGGTGCATTAGAATTTTGAAATTTTTCTATTTGCAAAATTTTCTGTTGCTCTACCGGCACCAGTTCTCGGTCATAAACATTCTTTTATAAATAATTTGCTATGATAAAGCCGAAAACTTGCGCCAGCTAAGAATGAGCATACATAGTTGCGCTAACTGAAGAAATAAAATAATAACTTCTTATTTCTTAAAATAATAACCTACTGTAAATGAAACTAAGGATGTTTTAAGATATTGCCCTCCTGCAATGTAATCGGTATATTCTGTTGGGCTGCTCCAGATCAGGGATAGGTCAATTCTATCATTGATGAGGAGGCCCGACCGAATGATGGCGGTCATTGAAAAAGCAGTAATAGGCAAATAATCTTCTTTCAAATCAATGAAATTACCTGTTAGATGTTCTCTTCTCTCCATTGAATTTTTGGAAATGGCTAAATTGTTTAATTGAAATCCAGCTCCCAGGGACCATTTATATTTTTTTGTATTAAACAGGTTGTAAATGAGCTGTGGACTAAAACCAAAATTCCACGCGATAAACTGGTAGGTATTATCTGTTTCATTGCCGCCATAATTATTGAATTTGTAGTATGAGTTAACGGTCGACTTAATATTGGAACCCGATACTTCGAGCCTTATTAAAAATCTTCGGATGACGGGGTTAAAATAAAAATCAACACCGGTGGAAATACGGGGTAAATAACTATGCGTAATAATCTTTTCTTTATACTTATACTTGCCCTGGTCATCCAATCCATCTTGCATAATAAGGGATTCTCCCTTGTAAATCATCTTACTGCCAGTAACTCCTACACCCAGGTAAAGGTTCCATCTTCTTTTTTTGTCAATTACTACTGAATTACTGGTTTCATTTTCAGTATTTATTTTACTAATTATTTTTCTTATATCCTTGCCTGAATACGCTGCCAAGGATATACTTTCATCCACTGCTCCATCCAATAATCCGTAATTCTGAGCCAGTACTGCTAATTGCTGCCGGTACAATGCCTGTGTAATTTCCCGGCCGTTGCTTATATATTTTCTATAAACAAGTTCGTTTGGTATCGTTTGTCGTTTATCAAGGATATAAAACCGAACCTTGATCTCATCGGCGTAAGAGTATAAATCAATCCGATCGCCTTTTCCAATTAACTTGAGAAAAACCGTTTTAGTGATAGCAGCAGTATCAATTCTATCCTTTAAGCTTTGAAAAAGAACTTCACCCGTGCTTACCCATACGGTGTATCTCACATACGATTCATACCCGGTTATGCTGAATCCGGCAATGCTATCAGGAGTGAAGCTTTGAACAGTTGCATCTTTTAGATTTTTTTTAAACTGGATCTTGTCAGGATTTTTATGCCATTCCCGATAATTGATGAAGCCATTAAGCTTAGCATTGTTATTTGTTATTACTGTTCCTTCTTTGTAATTCGATTGGGCATATGTCAAAAGAGTTGCTGGAAGCAAAAGAAGAATTAAACAATATTTTACATTCATAGCTGTCTAATTGAAAGGGTTATAAATAAACAATTTAACGATTACTGGTTACATTTATAATCTTAAAGAATTCAATATATAGCTTTTTATTCGTCAACTGGAACTGAAGCCGAATAGCGAACAAAAGTTGAGAATATATTCGTGACGCCGCCTTATTGCCAAACCGAATGTTGTGTGCAGCCTTTAAAAATTGAATTCATTAAACTTAACTAGTTTTTGTGATAACTGTTTTCCATTAGCATCAGCGATTCGAGTTAATTTCATGTTGACGTGATCTTTTTCTTGATCAATCTTTCCCGAAAAATTGAAACTCATTCGTCCATTGTCCCACATGATTTCTATACGATAACCAACTTCACCGGAAATCTTGGGTAGTCTTGCATTGTAAAATCTTCGCCATGAATTTGGTGGAATATCGCCAATTGAGACTTTCTTTTCAAGATCAATCACTCTTTCGAAAAGTATCAAACTGTCCAAGTTTTCACGCACTTCGTATTTTTTCTTCTCGTAGTTATAATAGGTATTAGAATAAATGTCAGTGATTTCAGCACTAAGCCCGCGTAACGGGGTCCTTCCTTTATTGATTATCCCAAACTGCAGTGTATAGTAAAATTTGTCGACATATGGACCAGAGATTATTAAATTAGGGAGGTTTCCCGCTCCAATCACATTATCAATCACTTTGTCTTGAAGTGAGATTATTTTCTTGTTGGCATTTGTCAACTCATTATTAATATCCAAAATATCATCTTGAGAACTAGCTATTTTTTTTATAAGACCTGTTGTTCCAGAAGAAGATTTAAATTTTGATCCTGTGATTGAATAAGTCTAGTGTTCATTAACAATAACGAATCATTGAGTTTTCTCGCTCGATTTCCACTCTGAGTTTTGTCAAAAATTGACGTAATGTTAGTTATAAGCGTCAAAAAGGCTCCCACCATAGCAATTGCGAATACGTATCGAAATGATTTTGAATTATTTTTTTTCAAGAGGAAATCCTCTTTTTTTATCCTTGAAGGATATCCCGGCTGTAAGGACTGAAAGTATGAAACCAATCGTAAGGGCTAAATATTCCATTTATTTTTGAATGTTTGATCTGTCGGTTGCTGTCGCAAAATGAACAGGAATTGGCGTTGTTGGGAAAATAGAATTCAATCCGTCCGGAACCGAAGCCAAATTTATAATAAAAAGTTTATTGTTACTACAAAAGCTAAATTTTTAGTGTCCAGCTAGAGCCTAAGCCAATAGCCTTACTTTTATTTAAGATATAACGTTAAGCCACACTTGCTATTAACCCGATATTGGCTGAAGGGCACTTGAAGATTATTTACATTCTATTTAATTTGTCAACTCGCCTAGTTCGCTTTCGCTGGTAATCTACAATGTCGTTATACAATTTAAATCCTGGATCAAATTTTAAATGTGAAAGGCTACAAATAAAAACATCTTTTTCATTCTCATAGATAGTACATACAATACCCGAAATATCACCGCTATTAAACACTTTTGTAATTATTAATTTCGATTTTAGGGTTATAGGATTGCCCTCGTCTCTTAAAATTTGTACAAGTTCCCTAATTGGGTAAGCTGTTATCGGAATTTCCTTTTCAAATTTTTCTGTTAATGTCGCATACAAATCGTTATAGTCCATATGAACGTTTTAAAAATCGAATTTACGCTTATTGACTGGAATACTAAGTACTTGATCTATTCCGCTATGAATTTCTGATAAAACACTTTCAAAAGTTTAAATTCTGGGCTTTTTTACGTCAAAGAAAATTTCATTTATGCTATCAGGCAAATCTATTCGCCACTTTATAATAAGTTGTTTTGCTTTTTGCAAATAGTCATCATCGTTTATACAATGGCTCGCTAATAGGCCAAACTGCAAGGTCAAATTATGATTAAATTTTTCAGCAGCCACTATGAC
>JANNEK010000403.1:0-1602 GCA_031378605.1 Chitinophagaceae bacterium
ACCATCCAGCGTAAAATTTAAGGGTGTTACTTCTACATCTTTATCCGTACCAATCACTAACCCTGCCCCGGCGTTTAATAGTAAATTAATAGTTGCCGGCTGAGAGGGTTCGTACGGAATTTTCAATGTTGTGGTTACTAATTTATAATCGAGGCATCCATTGTCTACATCGGCAGTTGCTTCCGAAACAGGAATGGAAGTAGTTTCAAAGTATACTCCGGGGAATATGCAGGTACTATTTCTCACAAGATCGCGTATGCGCTGACCCGGCAAAGGTCCAAATCCATTTGCAAGGTTAATTCCGTAACCTGTAAGATGGCAATAACTCATGATTGTTCCACCCGTTATTGGTGCCGGGCCTGGCAGACAGCCGCCTTCCGTTGTATAACAATTATCAATAGCACCACCCGGCCATGAGCAGGATTGTGTATGAGGCGAACCCAAATTATGCCCAAGCTCATGCGAGATGACCATTGAGGACCATGAATAAACAGGAAACACATTAAACGAATTACTTAAATTACCACTTACCCCTGTCTTATAGCTATTACTACTACACAAAACCCCCAAATAAGCAATACCACCGCCCAGCCCGCGCTGAGATAAAAAATGCGCTAAATCACCCGGAAATCCGTTAGCCATATTTGTACTAAAAGCATTTAATACACTTGAAGTGGTTCCTAAACTATTATAGGGGTCAACAATATTCCAAACTTTTATGGCACTAATTTTTGTATTAATACTATCCTTATCATAAATAACCTGAACTACATTAAAAAGAGCGGTTATATAATTTACGGCTTCGGTAACAGAAGAATTATTGTTTAGGTAGATTGAATAATCTGCCTCAAAATAAATATCGACGGGTTCGGGATTTATAGTGGTGGCCAATGGAGTAATAGGAGAATATACCGGAATGGGGGAAATGCCAGGGGTTATATCATCCGCCGCCCCACATATAAACTCGTTCTTTATTAGCAAATCAGCATCACGGTAAATAATATGCTCGCCGTTCATTTTGGCTTCGGGCGTATTTATAGCTCCTATATTTATATTACCAAGTTGTTCATCGGCAATTACAGCAACGAGCTTACCGTTTACTATACTTACTGCGGCTAAGGAATAGGGTTTGCCTTTTACAGAGCCTTTATAGTGCAATGCATGCTGAGTAAAATTTAATTTTTCAGCAGGGTTACTTCCAGTGGTTACAAAAAAACCTTTTGAAAAAAGCTCGCTTTTCTCAAGCAGTAATTCCCATTCTTTGTTTTCAAACTGAAATGAAAAAACAAAAGACGCAGGGTTTGTTTGGAGCAGTTCGGTAAATGCACCTTTTTTGAAAGAAGCTATCGCTCCTTTTTTAATATATGCTGATAACGATGGTGAACTATTTTTATAATTCTCAAATAGCGCAAACTTGGTTGATTGAGTAAATCCCGAAGCCGCTACAATCAAAAAAAGAAAAGTAACAATGAATTTTTGTAAAGTTTGAAATCTCATAATATTATTTTGGCAGAGTGATTGGTACAAATGAGTAAGGCAATATAATTAATACAGTTATCTTAATGAATTAATATTTTTCAAAATCGAAAACAATTTTTCAAC
>JANNEK010000436.1:0-45564 GCA_031378605.1 Chitinophagaceae bacterium
AAAAAAGCGGGATTATATATTATTTAGCTATTAGAAGGAATCGCTTAGTACCTCAAAATAAGAATTATCCCATAAAGACTTACTACTTCAATTAGAAAAAATAGAAAAGAAGTTAATCAGCCACGATGCAGACATTGCGCTTATTTTCAACTATCTCAAAAAGCTATTGAATACATCGCAGCTTCCACGACAACGAATTGTATTCAGATGAAAAAATGAAAAGGATTAATTCAAGTCATACTTGCACAAAATCCCGCGTTGCCTGCTGGCGTTTTTTCCTCAGTTAGTTTTGCTTATTAGTGGTAAATATTTCTGTCTATTTTCATACATTATCCAAGCCAGAATAAGTCCCAAAGCTATAGCTATTGGTAAACCACTTTTGTCTTGCACAATATTTGTTAAAAATATTCCAACCATTACCGGAAAAATAATTAATGCCCCCAAAGCCCTTGTTCCTGGTATAATTATTAATAGCCCACCAATAATTTCAGCAAATCCAACAAGTGGCATTAACCAACCAATTTCCGTAAATGCATTAAATGCTTTCAACATTTTTTCAGATAAATCTTTTGGCATTGGCATATAATGGAAGAATTTGTCTAACCCTGCGTTGACAAAAAACAACCCAACTAAGAGTGCTACAACAAATAGTAATTTGCTTTTCATTGAACTTTTCATTTTCAGTATAGTTTTAAAGTTATTAAAAATTGAATTTCTCACTAAGCTTGCATCCAATGGGTTTATTGCTGATGAAAACACCAGCCCCTAATAAATTATAAGGTTGCCATATCAATTACAAAACGATAGCGCACATCGCCCTTTAGCATTCGTTCGTACGCCTCATTAATATCTTTGATGGCAATTACTTCTACATCCGAAACAATATTATGTGCTGCACAGTAATCGAGCATCTCCTGTGTTTCGGGTAGGCCTCCTATTAAGGAACCGGCCAAACTTCGGCGTTGAAAAATAAGATTGAACGCCGGCACCTGCGCAGGAGCTGGCGGAGCACCTACGCATACCATTACACCATTTGTTTTTAACATACCGAGGTATAAGTTATAATCGTGTGGTGCAGATACAGTGTTTAAAATAAAGTCGAATGAATTGGCCAATGATTTTAATTGCGTTTCATCGCTGGTTAATGCAAAATGATGAGCACCCAGTCGTTCAGCATCTGCTTTTTTAGAAGCCGTATGACTTAACATCGTGACCTCTGCCCCAAACGATACTGCAAGTTTAACACCCATATGCCCTAAACCACCAAGGCCGAGTACGGCCACCTTATGCCCTTTACCAATTTTCCAATGACGCAAAGGAGAATAGGTAGTAATACCTGCGCAAAGTAGAGGAGCCACACCTTCCAATGGTAATTTATCGGAGATGGTTAATACAAATTCTTCCCGAACAACAATCGATTTGCTATAACCACCATAAGTGATACCCGATCCATCTTTTTCGGGACTATTATAAGTACCCGTCATTCCATTGCTGCAATATTGTTCCAATCCATCTTTGCAGTTATCACATTCGCGGCAACTATCTACCAGGCAACCTACCGCGGCAAGATCGCCCACCTTGAATTTTTTTACGGCATCACCTATTGCGGTTACGCGACCAACAATTTCATGACCGGGTACCACCGGAAAAACACTATTGCCCCATTCGCCACGGGCCGTATGCAAATCGCTATGGCAAACGCCGCAGTATAAAATTTGTATTTCTATATCATTTGGTTTGGGTACTCGTCTTTTAATTGTCCAGGGAGCTAATGGGTCGGTGGCCGATTGTGCGGCGTATGATTTGGTAGAAGACATAATAATATTTGTTGTTTAAAGGAATAGGTAAAGGTGGTTTAGTTGGAGAAGGAAACGAAATATTATTTGAAGTAGTTCCGGCTACCAAAACAAAACCGCAAAAAAAGACTATCTGTTCTGTGTTTTCAAATCAAAATAAATATGCTCTAATTCAATTTTAAGAGAGGGGACTCGCTCACACATACAAAATATCTTTCTCTACGTACATTAGGTATTCCGGTTTTATAGAGCGCTTGGGAACAACATCCACGTTGATGGTAAAAAGCGAATTTATTTCATCGGCCATGGCAATAAAATTAAGACCCATGGGGCCGGATATATCAACGGCTATATCGAGGTCGCTTTTATCTGTAGCCTCTCCTCTGGCATAAGAGCCAAACACAGCCAGGCCGGCAATAGGATATTTTTTTTGCAACTCCGGTTTGTGCCGGCGGAGAGTAGCCAATATCTGCGGGAGCGTGTACATGCTGCAATTTAGTTAATAAATATGTTTTGTTCCGGCAAAAACCGGAGAAAAGAAGGACTTTGTTTAGCTTTATTTGCACCATGGCCGACGTACACAATAAAAAAACACGCAGTTATAATATGAGTCGTATCCGGTCTGCCAATACAAAACCGGAAATGCTGGTGAGAAAATTTTTGCATGCGCAAGGGTACCGGTATAAACTTCACGATAAAAAATTACCCGGCAAACCCGATATAGTATTACCCAAATACAAAACAATCATTTTTGTACATGGGTGTTTCTGGCATGGACATGCGAACTGCAAGTATTTTACAATACCTAAAACAAGAACCGAATGGTGGTTGAACAAGATAAACACCAATAAAGCCAATGATGCCAAAGCCTTATTTGCTTTAAGGAAGGAAGGGTGGAAGGTTTTTGTTATTTGGGAGTGCACATTGAAACCGGCATTTAAGGAAGGAGCGCTTTCTTTGCTGGCACGTAAAATAATGTAGTTTGTATTTTAATAGACTTCTTCTCCGTGTATTCTTATTATATATCGTAAGTAGTATCTCCTCTTTTAGGTTTATGAAAATCCTCAGGTAGTTTAAGAAAAAAACTATTCCCAATTTATTCAAGGTGATTTAAAGGCCAATGCACTTTAAAGCGCATACTATATTATTGTTGTTTATCTAAAAAGAAATGCACGCCCCCTAAGAAAAAGTGGATAACCAGAAATGTGTCCTATAGTATGCAGTGTTTTATAAGACACAAAGATAAATTCGCTTACGACCCATTGTGGATACTAAAAAGTATACGGCATTTTTCAAATTTACTTACCCAATTATTTATGGAGTTGAAAATCAAAGTTGGCCAGAGAATTACCCAACTGCGAAAATTAAAAAAATTATCGCAGGAAAAATTTTCATATGAAGCTGATATGGAACGAACCTATATCACTCACATAGAAAACGGGAGGAAAAATATTTCACTATCAACGTTAGAAAAAATTCTTGGTGCTTTAAATGTTTCTCCTAAAGAATTTTTTGATTCAAAAGAATTTTCTAAACCATGACAAAGAAGTTGACTTTTATTGACCTCTTTGCCGGTGCAGGAGGTTTGTCGGAAGGTTTTATAAGAGCTGGGTTCAATCCTATTGCACATGTAGAAATGGATGAAGCTGCCTGTTACACATTAAAAACAAGAACAGCTTATCATTATTTGGAAGGAAAGAAAAAAATGGAGGAATACATTAGATATTTAAAAGGAGATATAGATCGGGCAACATTGTATTCGTTTATTCCGCAGTATGAAATGGATAGTGTTATAAACCTGGCATTGAGTGATGAAAACAATGCAGCAATTTTTAAAAAAATAGATACTCGTTTAAAGAATGAAGAAGTTGATTTAATTATTGGTGGCCCGCCTTGCCAGGCTTATTCATTAGTAGGAAGGGCAAGAAGTAAAGACAGTATGAAGAAAGACCCCCGTAACCATTTGTACCTGCAGTATGCAAAATTTTTAAAGAAGTACAACCCTAAAATGTTTGTGTTTGAAAATGTATTGGGATTACGTTCTGCCGGTGGCGGCGAATACTTTAAAAAAATGAAAAAAAAGTTTGATGCAATTGGTTACACGGTAAAAGATTTTTTATTCAATGCAAAAGACTTTGGCGTATTGCAAAACCGTAAAAGAATTATATTAATTGGGTATAGAAAAGAACTGAATATTATTGTTCCAGATATTAAACCGGATAAAACAATTGAATATACAGTTGAATCTATTTTTTACGACTTACCCAAAATACAGGCGGGCCAGGGAAAAGATAAGAACGATAAATATGCCAGAGAAACCAACGAATACCTGAATAGCACATATATACGCAACGGTATTGATGTCCTTACGCAGCATGTAAGCCGGCCACATACAGAACAGGATAAAGAAATTTATCGTATTGCAATTGGGCAATTGAAAGAGGGCGAAAGGATGAGCTATACATCTCTTCCCAGTCGGTTAAGAACACATAAAAATCAGCATTCATTTTTTGACCGGTTTAAAGTAGTGGATGGCAAAGCGGTTCATGCTCAAACCATAGTAGCACATATAGCCAAAGACGGCCATTATTATATACACCCGGATATAAAACAAAATAGATCAATAACTATAAGAGAAGCGGCCAGGCTGCAATCTTTTCCAGATGATTTTTATTTTGAAGGTGTGAAGGAAGGAAAAAACAGAACAGCAGCATTTAAACAGGTTGGGAACGCTGTGCCGCCATTGATGGCAGAAGAAATTGCAAAAAAGGTTAAAGAATTATGGAAGAAAAGTTAATATTAAAGTTTGACCCCAATACCATTGAACACTTAGGGATATCACTATATTCAAAATTACCTAGTGTTTTATCAGAATTAATCTCAAATTCTTGGGATGCGGACTCAGACGAAGTAAAAATCAATTTTATTGACAAAAACGATATTAAAGAAATTGAATACACCGATTTTGGAGATGGGATGACTTTTGAGGAGTTAAACGAAAAATATTTAGTTATAGGAAGAAATAGAAGAGAACAAATAGCAAACCAAACAAGTGGGTGTGGAAGAAAAGTAATAGGAAAAAAAGGGCTAGGCAAACTATCGGTTTTTGGTATTTGCGACATTATTGAAGTTATATCTATAAAAAATGGTTTTAAAAATCATTTTAAAATGGATTTGCAAGCAATAAAAAATAGCCAAGGAAATTATTCTCCAGATTTATTAATTTCTAAAAATACACATGTAGAAAAAAATGAAAAAGGGACTATTATTTTATTGAGAAAAGTTAGACGAAAATCAGGATTTGATCTTAATAGCATCGCAATTAGTTTATCCAAGAAGTTTTTAATCTTTGATAAAATGAAAGTTCGGCTTTCATTAAATTATATCGATGTTGTTGAGGTTCTCAATGAATTAAAATTTAATGATTTAAAAGAACAATTCAAATGGGACTTTCCTAATAATAGGTATGGTAAAGGTTATGAGTATTGGAATTCAATATGTGGCTCAATAATAACAACGGAAACACCTATAAGAGATACTGAAATGAGCGGTATCTATTTAACCTCAAGAGGAAAAATTGTAAACAATGCCAGCTTTTATGGGCTAAGAGATAATGATCTATTTCATAGTTATGTAACAGGTTATTTGGAAGTTGATTTTATTGATGAGTTTGATATAGATGTAATTTCAACTGATAGGCAATCGTTGAATTGGGAGAATGATAAAACAAAAGAACTTCAAAACTATATACAAACAATAATAAAAAAAATAGGAAATGAATGGAGGATTAAAAGAGGCGATTCAAAAAAAATAGCAATTAAAAAGGAAAAACTTTTAGATGTTGAGGAGTGGCAAAATTCTCTTCCATCTTACGAAAGAGAGTTAAGTAATAAAATAATAAACCCAATTCTTGAAAACTCCAGTATAGATATTAATGAATCAAGTGAAATTATTGGAAGTGTTATTGATAAGTTTGAAAATAAAACTTTCAAAGATTATGCTTCAAGTATTGCAGATATTTCACAACCAGAGGATATTCCAAAGCTATTAAAGTTACTGGATGACTGGAAAGCAATTGAAGCAAAACAATATAGAGATATAGCCCTTTCAAGAATAGAAGTAATAAAACAATTTGAGGAGTACATCAAAACCGACACAAAAGAAATTCCAACGCTTCATAATTTTCTAAAACAGTTTTCATGGTTACTTGACCCAAGGATTTTAGAATTTAAAGATGAAGTTCATTATTCTACTTTATTAAGAGAGAAGTTTCCTGAGAGTATATTAGATGAAAGTAATAGAAGAATAGATTTTTTATGTAGTAATGCTTTGGGTGAAATATTGTATGTAATTGAAATAAAAAGAAGCTTATTTAAAGTCGATGAGGATGCACTTGAACAGGCTAATAGGTATAAAGTTTTTTTAGAGGCAAATTATGCAACACAATCTGGTTTTTCAAAAGTGATTTGTTATGTTATTGGTGGTTCAAAATCGAAAGACCCATATTTCAAATCGAAAGAAGCAACATTTATAAAATCCGGAGAAGTGTTTGTGAAAACATACATAGAGCTATTGGAACAATCAAAGGAAAATCATAAGGAATTTATTGAAATTTATAATAAATATTTACCTAAATAAGGTTTAATAAATTTAAAATGATAGAATGGCGTTTTAAACCCAACTCCCGTGATGATATGGATGTTGATCCTATCCAGGGAGAATTCTTTACAACAAGAGATATTGATAATATTTCTACTGCTGTTGTGCGCGAAGGAATTCAAAATGCCTTAGATGAAAGAAGCCGTGGAGAGCAGATGGAAACCCTGAAGGTCAGAATATTTCTGTCAGGCGATAAGTATGCACTAGCAAGTCAAGATTTCTTGCCAATGCTGGAAACATTGCAACCGCACTTAAAAGCAAAAAGTTCAGGTTTAAATTCTCTTCCAGATTTCACTTTGCCAATGAAATTTCTGGTGTTTGAAGATTTTAATACCAAAGGGCTTGAGGGAAATCCTGAAGAGTTTTATGTAGAAAATAATAACGATAACACACCGCATAATTTTTACTACTTCTGGCGCAATGTAGGCCGTTCAGGAAAAACGGATGATAAACTTGGCCGTTGGGGTTTAGGTAAAACAGTTTTTCCCGCTTCTTCCAGAATTAATACTTTCTGGGGTTTGACTGTAAGGAAAAGTGATAATCGAAAAATGCTGATGGGGCAAAGTATACTGCGCATACATAACCGGGAAGATGATAAGAAACAGGAATCTGGTTACAAGCCGTATGGCATGTTTGGTAAATACAAAAGTTCCGATTGTTTTGCAGTACCGGTTGAAGAAGAAAAAGAAATTCAAAAATTTGAAATACTTTTCAAACTTGACAGAAAAGATCAATCAGGATTATCATTAGTAATTCCCTTCGTTACAGATGAAATTTCTATTGACCATATGGCTTATTCTGTTATTGAGCAATATTTCTATCCTATTCTGGAAGGAAGACTTGAAGTGGAAGTAATTGAAGAAGATAATCGTATCCTGCTGTCAAAGGATTCAATAGAGGAATCGATAGATAAAATAAAATTTCAGAATCTTTCAAACGGAGATGACAGAAAATTAAAAAATAAAGAAAGCCTGATACGCTTATTTGATTTTGCCAAGTGGACTTTTCAGCTAAAGGAAGAAGATTTTTTAAAATTGAAAGAGTTGGATCTGAAATTAAAACCACGATGGAATAAAACGATGTTTGCAGATGAAGAAGGAATGAATCTTTTCAGAGATAAGTTTGAACGTAATGAACGGGTTGCTTTTAAAGTTCCTCTTAAATATCATCCGGTAAATGGCAATGCAAAAAATTGTTGGTTTAATGCTTTTCTGGAAAAGGACACTTCCTTATCAAAGCCTGAAAATCTTTTTGTAAGAGATGGCATTACCATTTCTGGCGTTGCATCGCTTGATAAAGGCCTTGTAAGAGGCGTGGTAATTATTCATGATATAGACCTCGCAAGAATGCTTGGTGATTCTGAAAACCCCGCACATACAGAATGGCAATCTGATTCAAGAAATTTTAAAGGAAAATATACTGATGGCAAAGAGGCCCTTGTATTTGTAAAAGCAACACTGAAAGCTTTGTATGATAAATTGCAGCGACCAATTGATGGTATTCAGAAAGATTTACTGATTGATTTCTTTTCTATCCCAATAGAAACGCCGGAAGAAAAAAGACAAAAAGAATTGCCGGATAATGATGAGGAAGGGGAAGATGAAGTAAATAAGCCGGAAGTTCCATTGCTTCAGGGAAAGAAAAGGTCCTTGCTGATTGAAAAGATTAACAGTGGCTTAAAAATCTCAAAGAACCCCAGAGCTGAAGAACTCCCTGAAAGTATCCGCTTGAAATTGGGATATGACGTTCCGCGAGGAAATCCGGTAAATAGTTATCAGGAGTTAGATTTTGATGTAGCAAAATGGCCGATTATCATAGAATCATCTGGAGTATATTTTACAAAGAAGGAAAGAAATGAGTTAGAGTTTGAAATAGAAGACAAATCATATTTTGAAATCAAACTTACCGGCTTTGATGAGAAAAGAGATTTATTTTTAAAACTATTGTAAATGATTCGCAGATTTAATTATACCGGTAGAGTTAAAATTCCAAGAAGCAGAGTAGATATTTCTTTGTTTAAAGATAATGATGGTAAATATTTTAAGGCAAAGATTAATCTAGAAGGACTAAATCTTTTGCCAGAAGCAAAGGTTTATATCGAACCTAATTATAAAGGTGTTTATCAACGTTTCTGTTTTGGTACAGTGGCACATTTTAGGGAACCGGAAAATACAAGACTTAATGAACTGCCAGAAACTGAGCTGGCTTATTTTGATATATCAATAGTAGATGAACAAAGTAATGTTGGACTATTGATGGGTAAGGCAAAGGGAATAGCTGTAAGTACAGGTGGATTACCCAATGATAGACTTCCGTTATTATACGTTAATCCAACGGACCTTAAAAATCAACTTTGGAAACTCGCCTTCGACTCAAGTGATGACGGCCGCCCCACACTGGAAATAAATAAAAATATCCCTGAAGTATACGAAATGGTGAAGAATGATATAAAATTTATCAGCTTGGTTTACCCGGCTGCTTTCAGGGGCGTTCTTATCAAAATGATTGAAGAGGGAGAATTTGATGCGGGTGCCGATTCATGGATAGCCCAGTGGCTTAAATTTCTGAATATGGCATTAGGAATAAAATCACTTCCTGATACAGACAATGAAAATAGTGTTTTGACTCAGGAACAGGAAAGCTGGATTGACGAATGTGTAAATGAATACTGCAAAAAATTTAAGTTATTTGAAAAATTCACCGGACAATGAGTAATCTGTTTTCAATACGAACATTTAATGAGGAAGGGCTTAATGAGTTTGAGCGCTTCGTTGTCGAGATAAGGAACGCTACGCTGAAAAATATTCCGGAAGACTTGCTGTTTAGTGATCATTATTCTGAGACTCTCGAACCAATAATTAATATTGAAAGGGTTGATTATAAAAATAAGAATGAGTTAGTTCCCTATATTGTAGAGAAATTAAATCTGAGAGAGAACAAGCATTTGTATTTTGATAAAGGTCTTTGGTCATGGCTTGCGGCTTTTTATTTTGATAATATTTGTCCCGTAGATGGAAATGGAAAAAGGAAAGTAAATGAAACAGCATTTTATGTTTTAAGAGATCCAAAGAGCTACACAAAATATTATCGTCATCTGTTGGCTTATCCAAGCAGGATATTTTCAGAACTGGATGAATCTTCTAAAATATTTTTAATAGGAAGCTTCTTAAAGCGAGGTGAGATAACAGAACAGTTTGGTGCTTACCAGGAAATTGCTTTGAACAAAGGAATTCTTGATGCAGCTAATATCTTATATTGGGACGATGCTATAAAAAATCTTAAACGTGGTGCTGCTGGTAAGGGTGGCGGTTCTGCAAGGAGATTGGTAAGAATCATCAGACAGTATCAACTCACTTATGATTTAAACTCAATGTCGGGAAATGAAATTGCTTCTCTTCTTCCCAATGAGTTTTTAAAATGGAAAGACAATTCAACATTATCTTAACTAAACGAAATTAAAAATGCCAAGCAGCGAACCTAACCCTGAATAATGCGACGCAACTTCAGCCCAATAGCAGAACCACTGCTGGCTAACAAAATCTTTCTTAAATAACCGCCACCGGCCTACCTTTCATTCCTTCACCCACCAAATAGGCCATAAACTTTGCAAAGGGTTCAATGTTTCTGTCCACACTTGCTTTTTCCAATGCCTGCATATAAGTTGTTCGTTCCTCCACAGGTATCACCGTCCACGGGTATCCGCCAGAGGCCAGCATTACATTTAGTAGAAATCGGCCCATGCGGCCATTGCCATCCATATAGGGATGTATATAAACAAAAATGAAATGGCCGAGTACGGCTCTTACCGATGCTTCGGGTTCATTGGTTAATAATTCAAACAGTGCAGGCATCACATCACGAACAGCCTCATTATAAAGTGGTACATGTTTCGAACCGCTTATATACACTTGCTTATTCCTGTATCCGGCCAGATCAGATGCTTTTAAAATACCAGCGGCAACACTCGGTGCAAACAATTCTCTGTACCAGTCACCATGATCTTTATACGCAATCAGGCCTGCATTAGTTCCGTTTAATATTTTCGTGATGCTATCCCTTACTTTTTGTGTAGCCTGCCAGTATCCCCTGGCAGCCATTACATCCCGTTGTTTTTTATCTTCTCCATCATTTATACTATCCCAACTGCCTTCTCTTACTCTTTCAATCAATGCAGGACTTACCCGATACCTTTCTATTGATAAAGAATGATACGCATCGGTTACATACAGATCGGCCACCCGTTTCATATACGCTGCATGATCTGCAGGAATACCGGGTGCTGTTGGAAAATCCGCCATAACAATTTCTCTCATCTCATGCCAAAGCAATTCTATCCTGTTTACATACGGGGAATATTCTTTTATGGCAAACAAATTGGGAACACTTGTCTTAAATGGATTTTTTTCCCGCACATCATATCCTGCCGATTGCATCGTTTTAAGAATGTCATCAGCAATTCTTTCTCTTCCTATATCCCGGAATGCCCCGGCCAGCCGCCCGGCAATAGCAGAATGTTCTCCCTGAAGCAGCAGACCTGTTATTTCAGAAGAATCTTTTATCATAGCTAATGCAGCTCTTACATCAGTCGGGTTTTTTGTAAACATCGCCGGGGTGCAATTTATAAGTGAAGAAGCAAGGGTTAACATCCTGATGCCTTCCACTATTACAAAGCTTGCTGATTTCGGAACAGACGATTCCCTGTGCCATAATGATGTATCATGCGGCAAGGGAGTGTTGTGATTAGCTTTTTTTGTGGTGCGGATGATTAATTGTTGGGGAACAGTCCAGTTGCCCGAGTGGAGTAACATTGACTGATCAGGAGAAATAAAATAATCATCAGCATATCTGTCTGCCAGGTATCCGGCACAAAAATGCCAGTAAGATGCATACCAGGAAGTACTGTCACCCGGCTGCTCATCAGCAGGAGTTGAAATATACCAACCCTTTGTTAACTCTTTCAAAAAGCCATTTTTTTGCAGTCTTACCCGATGTACCCTGCTTAGCGCGGGTGATTTTATGGCTACAATTCCTTTATCCTGCAGGTCTTTTAATATTTCAAGAGACTCCGCTAGTTTTTGAGCTGGTGTCGCCATATTAAAACATTTAACAAGTTGATTAATATACTTTTGTACGATTACCAGGTTATGCCGCTGTGCGATTACCAGGTTATGCTGCTGTGCGATTACCAGGTTATACGGCTAAAATAGTCATAAAATACTGATTGTCACAACAATTTTACAAAGTATTTCCAGAATAGATATTTTTATCAGGACTTTGGCTGGCAAACAAATTATTCTTCCGCCTCTTCCAGCTTTGGAGACTGTGTAACCACAGTATTTATGATTTTGCAAAAACCAGCAGGTCTTAAAGGCTATAACCAATAACCTTGATGAGGGACATGAACCCAAAAATTGAAAAAAGGGTTACGTTGAAAAAATATAACCAAAAAAATTAGATAATTGGGTTATATCGGTGCTGTATAACCTAAAATTGCAATGGTTGTAATAGCGATCACAATATTGAAAAAGAAGTCGTGGATAGAACACTCTCGGGTTTTTAATAACGGCGAATAAGCAACGCCTTTTTTCTGGAAATAATTTTTGTTTTTGACCATAGGCCAATGCGTTTATAAGCTATTCTGTATTATCTTTTCATTCAGTAATTTTAAGTATGAACCAAGTAGAAATATACCAGACAAAAGATAAGCGAACCCAGATAGAGGTTAAGTTTATAGAGGAAACAGTATGGCTTACAAAAAATCAGATAACTGAACATTTAGACAGAGACCGTCCTTTTATCGCTCCGCATATCAGTAATATTTTAAAAAGGGCGAACTGAAGTTAAAACAACATTTAGTTTATCATTTTAATTAATGCTGACTTATGGAGAACAAAGGAGAAATAATAATTTATGAAGCCCCGGATAAGCACCTAGATATTCAGGTTCGGCTTGAAAACGAAACCTTATGGCTTTCTCAACGGTTAATGGGCGAGTTATTTGAAAAAGATTCAGATACCATTGGACTGCATATTAAAAATATCTTTAAAGAAGGTGAATTGAGCGAAAAAGTAACTACCGAGTTTTTCTCGGTAGTTCAAACTGAGGGCAAAAGAAAGGTCGAAAGGAATGTAATGTTTTACAATCTGGATATTATTCTTTCGGTTGGGTATCGCGTGAGTTCGAAGAAGGGTACCCAGTTCCGCCAGTGGGCAACACAAAGATTAAAAGACCACCTGGTAAAAGGGTATACTCTTAATGAAAAAAGATTGAACCAGGTATTGCAAAATATGCAGCAACTTGAACAGGCGGTAAAACTTATTCAGCAATCCGGTAGTTCTGCAGAACTGAGTGCCACTGAAACTAAAGGCCTGCTTGAAATCATAACTAATTACACCCACAGTTTTATTCTTTTAAACCAATTTGACAGCAACAGCTTAACCGATAAAAAACTAAATGAAAATATTACGTATGAAATTGAATATAACGAAGCAGTAAAGGCTATTGAAGAACTAAAGAAACAACTGATAAAAAAGAAAGAAGCCTCTGCTTTATTTGGCAATCAGCGCGACGAGGGTTTTGAAAGTATTTTAAATTCTATTGTACAAAGTTTCGACGGCGAATACCTTTATAAGAGTATTGAAGAGCAGGCGGCACACCTGATTTATTTCGTTATTAAGAATCATCCGTTTACGGATGGCAACAAACGTATCGGAGCTTTTTTGTTTGTATGGTTTTTGGAAAAAAATAAACACCGGTTTAAAAAAACAGGGGAACTGAAAATTAATGATAATGCGTTGGTAGCCCTGGCAATACTGGTGGCACAAAGTAACCCCGATGATAAAGAGATTATGGTTAAGCTGGTGATTAACCTGATTCGTTCTTAGTCCGCTTCTTGAAATTTATCGTACCTTTTTCCCAAATAATTATTCTATGCGTAAAATAGTTGTAACAGCGTTTATTTTTTGCAGTTATATAGTAAGTGCCCAGCTTACGGCCATCAAATGCGGTAAACTGATTGATGGAAAAAATGACCGGCCCCTGCTCAATAAAGCAATTCTTATTGAGGGCAATACAATTATTGATATTGTAGAGCAGTCTGCCATTCCGCGTAATTCAACTATCATTGATTTGAATACTAAAACCGTATTACCGGGTTTAATAGATTGCCATACGCATGTACTGCTGCAAGGCGATATTACTTCGGAAGATTATGATGTACAATTATTGAAAGAGAGTATTCCCTACCGAACCCTGCGTGCAAGTGTTGCCTGTGGTATTGCATTGATGAATGGCTTTACTACCATCCGCGATTTAGAAACCGAAGGCGCTATGTATGCCGACGTAGATTTAAAAAAGGCAATTAATAATAATGTAATACCCGGTCCAAGAATGTTTGTATCTACACGGGCTATCAATACCACGGGGCATTATGCCATCGGAAACAGCGAATACAGTTGGGAACTGCATATGCCCAAAGGTATCCAGGAAATAACT
This sequence comes from Chitinophagaceae bacterium, assembly GCA_031378605.1. Taxonomy (GTDB): domain Bacteria; phylum Bacteroidota; class Bacteroidia; order Chitinophagales; family Chitinophagaceae; genus Endoryza. Next base: position 13,950 of record JANNEK010000436.1, read on the forward strand.
GGTGCCGATGAAGCAAGAAGAGCGGTACGGGAACAAATAAGTTATGGGGCCGATTGGATAAAAATTTATGCCGATCGCGCATATTACCGGTTGCCCGATAGCAGTTTTAGAAGTCGCGCCAATTTTACCAAAGAAGAAATAGAGGCTATTGCCGACGAAACAATTAAATCCGGAAAGTTTCTCGCTTCGCATGCAGTTACCCGTGATGGAATTATTTATTCGCTCAATGCCGGTGCAAGAACTATTGAACATGGTTTTGCGATGGATGAAGAATGTATGGACCTGATGATAAAAAAGAACGCCTATTGGTGCCCGACAGCAACGGTGATTGATTATGTGGCAGCAGGAAGAGCGAGGGCAGGTAACCCAATTAATTTGCAAATGCTGGGCCCATTGCCTGCAATTTTTAAGAAGGCATTAGTGAAAGGAGTAAAGATTGCATTTGGTACCGATGTGGGTGGTTTCGATTGGCAGAAAATACCACAGGCACGGGAGTTTTCTTTTTATGTACAATGGGGAATGACGCCGATGCAGGCAATTAAATCTGCTACCACTGTTGCCGCAGAGTTGTTAAATAAAACAGGTGTATTGGGCGAAATAAGTAAGGGTGCTATGGCCGATATTATTGCAATAGATGGGGATCCATTACAAAACATCAGACTTTTGGAAAAAGTTAGTTTTGTGATGAAGGATGGTAAAGTAATTAAGTAAATAAATAGTATTCAACAATTGACTGTTTAATGAACTTTTGACTACGGGGCTGCATAGTATCAATTTAATAAGAAGAGGCTGTCTTGAAAGACGATAAAATCTCGCAAAGGCGCTACGACGCAAAGAAGAAAATATTGAAGATCAAGCGTTGCGACTTTGCGTTGTTGCGAGAAAAAAATATCTAAAATACTTTGGAGACAACCCCATTTTTTAGGTTTCTTCATCCGTAGTTTTACAAGATGAAGAAGATCTATCATTTGGGAACCTGTACTACTTGCCAGTCGATTATTAAAGATACTGCTATTGCCAAAAAAGGTTTTGAAATGCAGGATATTAAAGTCGACAGCATAAGCTCCGGCCAATTAAATGAAATGAAAAAAATGGCAGGCAGTTACGAAGCACTTTTTAGCAGAAGGGCCATCAAATACAAAGAATTGGGATTAAAAGATAAAGTTCTTACAGAAAATGATTACCGGCAATATATTTTAAAAGAATATACTTTTTTAAAAAGACCCGTAATAATAAATAACGAAGAAATTTTTATTGGAAGTGAGAAGAAAACAGTAGAAAGGTTGAAAAAGACGTTTGATGCAGGTTGTTAAAAATTGGTTTCTTTAAACGCGACGATTAATTAATAGTAAATTCAAATTAGTCTACGATTATTCTAACTATATAATGAAATGTCTTTCGTTTAATTTACCAGCAATTCGTCTACAAATACCCACCCCTTATTGCCTTTTCCCGGATGCCACGCAGGGAGTTTACCAACAGGTACTGCAATTACTTTAATACACCGAAGTGATTGTTCTGCAAATGGAACTTCATAAGCAACTACATCTCCTGCTTCATCTTTTAAAGGTTGATCAGGTTTAAGCCTTCCTAATAATTTTAAGTGCGCAGCATCATTACCCCCCCAAACTTCTATCAATGCAGGGGGAAAAATATAAGGACTCAAAAATTTCATAGCACTAACGGTGACTGAGCTTGCCTTAATAGGTTCTTTAAAAAACAGAAGGGCTTCCATTTTATTATCCTTGAAACCTAACCACTTCCCCGTAGTGGTATTTAAATCTCCTTTATCAAGATCGAATAATATTTTTCCGCCACCCTTACTGTATTTTGGATCAGCAGTTGTAAGTAGTTGTACAGAATCTGGTAAAAATCCACTCTTGAAAAAATATTGCTGAGATATATCACTACTGATCCATCCGGCCTTAAAAGCTTTTGTTTTTACCAAGGTGCCTCTATTTATCTGTACCGTATTATCATACAATTTTGATTGAATACTGTCTGGCTCAGATCCATCTGTAGTATACCTGATAGTCACTCCATTAATATAATGCTTCAATTTTAAGGCAAGCGGACCAGTAATAACTTTTTCTTCATTCTGAAATATGGGCGTAGTTAATTTCAGCACCATAGTATCGGTTCGTTTACCGATTTCATATCTTATTTTCCCTTTTTGTTCTTTGAAGGATTCTAATTCAGGTATCGATAAAGAAGTATTCCAAATTGCTACTTTTTGTAATTGAGGAAACGATTTCAATGCCGTTAACTGTTCTTTATTGACGGCGGTGCCTGCAATGGAAAGGTTTCGGAGAAAAGGCAGTTTCTGTAATTCATTAATCGTTTTACCGGTAATAGAAGTGAAATTTAAAATAAGGTTGCGCAAATTTTTAAATTCTGCAACTGTTTTTAGGTCATCGTCTTTTAGGGGCATATGTGAACAGTCTAATGACACTACCTGTTCTTTAATCTTTAATAATGCTTTCAGTTCTTCTGAATTAAAAAATTCTTTATTATAAAAATTAACCACCAACGCGGGCGATTCCTGAGCCTGTTGGTAAACCAGCCTATTGCTATTATTTAATTGCTTAATTATTTTTTCATCTGCTGCTTCAAAATCATATTCTTCTATTTCTTTTCTTGTAAATATTTTTTCGGCCAGTAATCGAAGGGTATCGGTTACCGGTAGTTTTGTTACCTTTGCAGTAAAATCAGCCCCTGCTTTAATCCAAAAACTCAATACCTGCAGTTCTTCATCTGTTAATTGCAATTTACCCTGTGGAGGCATATGTTTTTTCTGCTCAAGTGGTAAATGAACTCTTTTCATCAGCAAACCATAGTCTGCTTCTGTTGAATCCCACAATACACCGTTCTTCCCCCCTTTAAGTAACAATTCTTTCGTTTCCATCACCAGTTCGCCTTTTGCCTTTTTCGAATTATGACAACTCATACATTTTACTTCCAGTATGGGTTGTATCATATGCGTGTAAACCATTGCATCTTCGATAGCGATGTTCTGTTCCTGTTTTTCTGGTAGTAGTGGTGCGAATAAAAAATTTTGTCCGTGTGTAATTCCAGCACCCTGGTGACCAGTGAATACTATTCCTATTACCGTTAGTATAGCGAAAGAAGTAGTGGCTAATGATTTTTTTTCTATCTGCGCCCGAAAACCAAACCAAATTGCTGCCAGTAATGCTACAATTATTCCTCCCCATTTATGCCAGCTTAATGATTCCGGATCGTATCCCGGTTCTTTTGACAAGAATAGCCCCATTAAAGCTGTTATGATGGAAGTAAATGCAGCAAGTAATAGTAACCAATCGCCAATAGACTTGGCAGAAACAGGATCAATCCCTTTCTTCGGAATAACTAAAATCCAAAAACTGTAAAGTAACATGAGTACAACCGGAAAATGAAGTAGCAGCGGATGCATTCTTCCTGTAACCTGCAGCCAGGTTGGAATAACAATTCTGTTTTCAAAGAATAATAAAAAAATAAGTAGTGCGCCAAGTGGAAATAAGGATCCGGCAATAAATCGTTGAAATCGCATGTATTCTATTAATATAGGTTTTAGGCAATAATTCCATTTACCAGCTTACCGGCTACATCGGTTAGGCGGTACCGTCGTCCTAAATGTTTATAAGTTAGCTCTTCGTGATTTAGACCCATAAGGTGTAAAATTGTTGCGTGCAGATCATTTACATGTACCGGGTTTTCGGCAATATTATATCCAAACTCATCTGTTTCTCCATATACACCGGGTTTAATTCCGCCACCCGCCATCCAAATCGTGAAGCATCTCGGGTGATGATCTCTTCCATAATTTCCTTTCTCCAATTTACCCTGGCAATAATTTGTTCGTCCAAATTCGCCGCCCCATATCACCAATGTTTCGTCTAATAATCCCCGTTGTTTTAAATCTGTAATTAATGCGGCAGAAGGCTGGTCTGCATCTTTACACTGACCTTTTATTTGAAAAGGTAAACTATCATGTGCGTCCCATCCCTGATGATATAGTTGTACAAAGCGCACACCGTTCTCCGATAGTTTTCTTGCCAGCAAACAATTGGCGGCAAAACTTCCGGGAACTAAACAATTGGGTCCGTATAATTTAATAACCGATTCGGGTTCTTTGCTTACGTCAGTAATTTCCGGTACGGCCGTTTGCATTCTGTAAGCCATTTCATATTGCTGGATTTTAGTACTTATCTCCGGATCTCCAAATTCCTGATAGGATTGTTGGTTCAATTCAGATACTTTATCCAGCATTTTCCTCCGATCATCTTTGCTGATACTTTCAGGATTATTTAAATACAAGACCGGATTATCGCCGCTACTAAATTGAACCCCCTGGTGCATTGAATCTAAAAATCCATTCGTCCACAATTTTGAATATACTCCTTGTCCATTTCCTTTTCCCCTTGATAACAATACACAAAAAGCTGGAAGATTTTTATTTTCACTTCCTAATCCATAGCTCATCCAGGAACCAAGGCTCGGGCGGTTCCCTACCTGCGCACCTGTTTGAAAAAAAGTTAATGCCGGATCATGATTAATCGCTTCTGTAAACATACTTTTTATAAAACAGATATCATCCGCTACACTGGCGGTATGTGGCAACAATTCGCTTACCCATGCTCGTGCTTCTCCATACTGATCGAATTTAAACGCAGTTCCTGCAAGTGGAAATTTACTTTGGCCCGCTGTCATTCCCGTTAATCGCTGACCATTTCGAATAGACGCAGGCAAATCTTCTCCAAACATTTCCTGCAATTTGGGTTTATAATCAAATAAATCTAATTGAGAAGGGGCGCCATTTTGAAACAGGTAGATGATACGTTTCGCTTTAGGTGCAAAATGCGGAAGACCTGTAAGTATTGCTTCTTCTGCTGTTTTTCCAAATAAATCGGGTATTAATAGGGAACCAAGTGCCACGCTTCCCACGCCCATCCCTAACCGTGTTAAAAATCGGCGACGGTTTAAGGATAATCCGTGTTCAAGAATTTGTTTTTGCATACAACTAGGTTTTTATTTGAGCCTTTTGAACTTCTACGTTTTTGTAATAGCTTCTTCCAAATTATAAATTGCCCCGATTGTTTTCATTAAGGATGCAAGGCTTACCGCGTCTGTTTTTGTTGATGGATATTCACCAATTTTCAGCGTAGCTGCTGCATCCAGTTTTTTTTGTTGAAACAGGTCCTTTTGATCTTTATAATAAGATTCCAACACTGATAATTCTTTAATGCTTGGGGTTCGGCAAATGATTAACCGAAAGGCCTTTGTTATTTTTTCTTTTGCTTCTGATTTGTCTTCTGATAATTTTTGCGCCAATGCCCTTGACGCTTCCATAACTAATGGATCGTTCATCATCATCAGTGCCTGTAATGGTGTATTTGTTTTGGATCTTTTTACTTCACACTGATCTCTGTTGCTGGCATCAAACAATATCATGGATGGAGGAGGAACGGTTAATTTTATAAAAGTATATAAGCCTCTTCTGTAGAGTGCCTCTCCATGATCTTGTATATAGCTTGCCAAAACACCCCTTCCGGAAGTTGCCGATTCCCACAATCCTTTTGGTTGATATGGCTTAACACTAGGTCCTCCGATTTTTTTTATCAGTAGCCCGCTGCTTTCCAACACAAGGTCTCTGATCAATTCTGCTTTGATACGTATGCGGGGAGCATGGGACAAGTAGGTATTATCAGGATCCAATTTCAATTTCTCCTTGGTAGTTTTAGCCGACTGACGGTAGGTAGATGATGATACAATTAATTTAATAAGATTTTTTACATCCCAGCCTTTGTCCATAAATTCTACCGCCAACCAATCTAATAATTCAGGATGCGAAGGAAGTTCTCCCTGCATTCCAAAATCGCCGGTAGTTTTTACAATCCCTCTTCCAAAAATATCCTGCCAAACCTGGTTTACAAAAACACGTGCGGTAAGCGGATTACGTTTATCAATGGTCCATTTTGCTAACCCAATTCTATTTCGTGGATAGAGGGTGGTATCATAGGGAAGAATTGATTTGGGTGCCGACGGATGAACCTCTACAGTTGGTGAAGTATATAGCCCACGGTTAAGCACATATGTTTTTCGAACAGAATCTGTTAGTTCTCCCATTACAGATACTGTCATAGTTCCTGTATCTTTTTTGTTAATAAAATTGAGAACAGATTTAACTTCCTCATCATTTATTGTTATCAATGGATTTTTCGCCGGTTTTGATACTGATACATCACCTTCAAATCCTATTTCTTTTGTATTATTAAAAAACGCAAGTAATGAATAATAATCTTTCTGGCTAAATGGATCATATTTATGATCGTGGCATTGCGCACATTCAACGGTAACCCCTAATATCCCTTTACTGAATGTTTTTGTTTTATCTAATACATATTCAACACGGTATTCCTCATCAATAACACCTCCTTCTTCAGTGTATTTATGATTTCTGAAAAAACCCGTTGCCAGCATTTGTTCTTTTGTTGCAGCGGGAAGCATATCACCGGCTATCTGCCAGGTTAAGAATTGATCATAAGGAATGTTCTTATTAAACGCATGAATAACCCAATCACGCCAGGGCCATTGTGTACGAATATTATCATCCTGGTATCCATAGCTATCCGAATAGCGGGCCAAATCCATCCAGTATACTGCCATTTTCTCTCCATACTGCGGCATTGCCAGTAATTGATCCACTGCTTTTTCATAGGCTTTATCTGATTTATCATTCAGATAAGCATCCATCAATTCAAGAGAAGGAGGCAGGCCTGTTATATCGATAGAAATTCTTTTCAGCAATCGTTCTTTATCTGCTTCTTCATTGGGAGCAAGGTTCATTTGTTCAAGCCGGTTCAATACAAACCGATCAATCCCATTCTTAACCCATTTTTCATTTTCAACTTTTGGTAAGTCTGGTCTCTTGGGTGCAGTAAACGCCCAATGCTTTTCATACTTCGCCCCTTGCTGAATCCATTTTCTTATAAGTTGAATTTCATGTTTAGACAAAGTTCCTAAATGCGCATCGGGCGAGGGCATTTGATAACTCGTATCTATGGAAGAAACTCTTTTATATAATTCAGATTGCTCGGGTTTGCCAGCTACTAACGCAAACGCCCCCTTTGTTTCTTTTAAAGGAACAAATGCACTATCGGCAATATCGAGCCGGAGGCCAGCTTGTCGTTTTGAGGCATCGGGGCCATGACATTTAAAACATTTATCAGAAAAAATCGGGCGTATATGAAAATTATAGCTCACTGTTTCCGGCAATTGATCACCAGAACCGGATAAACAGGAAGCAACCATTAATATGCCTCCAATAAGTGACACCAGAATAATAGTTTGAAGCCTTAACATATGTTGAAAATGAGTGGAAAAGTTACGTAAAAAATGCGAGGGTTAGTAACCTTTCTTCGAGAATCAAGCACTCATCGAATTGTATGTTTGTGCAAACGATTGTTCAAGATTAAACAAAATCAATTCATTTCTTTTACCATTTTTTATAAAAGATTTAATATCAATCTCGATTATAATATGATCCGCAAAAATTAATATCCACAACCAATAGGTTTATTAAGGAACATTAACATAGAATAATAGAGCCATTAACCTTTTTATTCAATAGAAGATGGGAGCTTTATAATAAATAGCTGATCATGAAAAAGATTATACTGTTGCTAAGTTGCTTGCTGGTTCTCAAAATTGGGATCGGTCAGCAATTAGAAATTGGAGATAAAGTACCTGATCTGAATTTTCCCGATTGTATTGTACCCAATAGTAAGGATATGATTGTTAAAAATATATCCCTAAGCAGCTTTAAGAATAAAATCATACTGCTTGATTTTTGGGCAACCTGGTGCGGACCCTGTATAAGCGCTATGAAGAAATATGAATCTTTTCAAAAAAAATACAAAGACAATCTACAGGTAATTGCCATTACTCATGAATCTGTAAAGCGTATTCAGAAATTTTCAGAAAACCGGCCAACATCTCTGTTGATAGCTATTGATAGCTCGGAAACACTTCGAAAATATTTTATGTACCGAACGATTCCTCATGTAATACTTATTGATCCGAACGGCATTATCCGTGCTATTACGCACAGCGATGAAATTACAGAACAGGTTATTGAAAAAATTTCTAAGGGAGAATCTATTTCCCTTTCTTATAAAAAAGACAATACCGACTTTGATATCGAAGCAGATTATTTTTCGGTGGATAGTACAACCAAAGAAGCATTTACACTTCAGGCAGGTATTGCCGGTGTCGGAACTTTTTCAAAAATCGGCAAGGGAATTTTTAAAGATCGCCGGTTAAGCCTTCATAATTTCTTAATAGACGGCTTGTACCGTATGGCTTATAATGTCAGTTTTTTCAGGGTCGTATATGAAATGGATAAGAAGGATTTTGATTATGAAAACCCAAAGAACAAATATTGTTTGGATATAATTATTCCTACCGCAGATAAGAATGCGTTGTATACCTATATGCAAAAAAAATTACCTGAACATTTTGATATTAAAACAAGATTAGAAAAGAGAAAAATGATGGTACATATTCTTAAAAGAAATAATGAACTCCTCACATTTAAACCATCGAGTGTTGTTAATGATACCTATGCAGCAAGCAGCAATCATTTTACGGGTGAGGGGGTGGGTATGAAAAATATCGCAGAATACATGGAGAGTTTTGGTATTTTGGGTACTCCTGTACTTGATGAAACAGGTATTAGTACCCGTTATGATATTCATCTGGAATGGGAGCCGGAGAAAAAAGGTTCTTTTAAAGAAGTTTTTAGCAAAGCTGGATTGGTGGTTGAAAAGGTTGAGCGGGAAATTGAAGTGCTGGTAATTTATAGATAGCCTTTCGGTTGGTGTTTATCTATCTTTCGGTTGGTGTGGACACCAACCGAGGTTATTAATTATTCACTCAATAATCCGGAGCTTGGCATAATTCAACATAATCTTCTTTTCGCCATTGTGTTCAAACTTTACGGTAGCAATAGGGTTGTGTGCCGCTCCTTCCATTTTAAGTACTTCGCCAAACCCAAATTTTTGGTGCTCTACTTTTTGCCCAGCTTGTAAATTACTGGTATCACTTGCAGAAAAATCAGCCGATGGCTTATGCTCAATTACTTTAGGTGCAACTGATTTAGGGGATAAATAAGGAGGGGTTGATTGTTGAGTAGCCGATTTATTTTTTGAAGGTGCCGGTCCATATCTTTTTTCTGCTTCCTGTGCATTGCTGCTTCCATCTCCCCATCCGCCTCCATTCATTCGATCAAAGGCACTTCCACTCCAATTGTTCGATCCCTGGTTTTTTGCCCCACCGCCCGAAAAACTTCTATCCAAATACTGATCAGGCATTTCATCTATAAAACGACTCGGTTCATTTTGTACCAAACTTCCATAACGGTACCGGGTATTTGCATAAGTAATCCATAGTCTTTTTTTAGCTCTGGTGATTACTACATAAAACAGTCGGCGCTCTTCTTCCAATTCTTCCCTTGTATTTATACTCATGGCATTTGGAAAAAGCATTTCTTCTAAACCTGCTGCAAACACGCAACTAAACTCCAATCCTTTAGCTGCATGAATCGTCATTAGCTTTACGGTATCAGCATTCGGATCTTTTTCATCTGCATCTGTTACTAAGGTTACTTGTTGTAAATAACTACCCAGGCTTTTATCAACCAGTTCTCCATCTTCATTATCCGGGCTTTCGGTCCATTCTTTTACGGAATTCAGCAATTCCTGAATATTATCGTATCGCTGTACGCCTTCAGTGCTTTTATCATTAAATAATTCTTTTACGATAGACGTTTGCTTTCCTACATAGACGGCCACGTCGTAAGCGTTTTGCTTTTGTAGCATACTCGCAAAACTCTTTATCATGATCACAAACTGTTCAATGGCTTCGGCAGTACCTCCTTTAAAACCAAATTCTTTTGCCCGCTCCAACACCTGCCACATCGAAATATTATTTTCATTGGCAGCAAGCACGGCTCTATCCACCGATGTTTTTCCAATTCCCCTGGTTGGAAAATTAATAATTCGTTTTAATGCTTCTTCGTCATTTGGATTTACAATAATTCGCAGATAAGCTATATAATCTTTAATTTCTTTCCGCTGATAAAAACTAATCCCTCCATAAATAGTATAGGCAATCCCCATACGGCGCAAGGCTTCTTCAAAAGCGCGGCTCTGTGCATTGGTGCGGTACAAAATTGCAAATTCGCGGTTCATAAAATGATTCCGCAATTTTTGTTCCTGAATAGTATCTGCCACAAACTTGCCTTCTTCATTATCCGTCATGGTACGCACCAGTTTTATCTTCTCACCTTCAGCATTATTTGTAAACAATACTTTTTCTATCTGTCCTTTATTTTTACTGATAATTTCATTGGCAACATGAATAATATTTTGAGTGCTTCGGTAATTCTGCTCCAGCTTTACCACTTTTACATCGTCATAATCTTTTTGAAATTGTAATATGTTTTCAATAGTAGCACCCCGAAAACTATAAATACTTTGAGCATCATCGCCCACTACGCATACATTTTCATGCATGGCACCCAACAGTTTTATGATTTCATACTGGGCAGGATTGGTATCCTGGTACTCATCAATCAAAATATATTTAAACTTTCGTTGAAATTTACTCAGGCTCTCGGGAACATTTTTAAGTAGCTCATAAAACTTAAGTAACAAATCATCAAAATCCATTGCACCGTTTTTAAAACAACGGTTTACATAGGCTGCATAGATTTTAGCAATGGCAGGTCGATTACTCCTCATATCTTCCTGCTGAATAGAATAGTCGTTTGCATATTCTGCCGGATTTACCAATGCATTTTTAGCAGCCGAAATTCGGTTATACACGGTATTTGGCTTATACTGTTTATCATCGAGGTTTAGTTCGTTAATTACTGTTTTTACTACCGACTTTGCATCATCAGTATCATAGATCGTAAAATTATTGGGATAGCCGATCCGCTGTGCTTCGCTGCGTAAAATGCGTGCAAACACACTATGAAAAGTTCCGATATATAAATTGCGGGCTTCGTTGTTTCCTAAAATTTTTTCTACACGTTCTTTCATTTCTTTGGCTGCCTTATTGGTAAAGGTGAGTGCCAATATATTAAACGCATCAACTCCATTCGCCATTAGGTGAGCGATGCGGGTAGTAAGCACTTTTGTTTTTCCGCTACCAGCACCGGCAACAATCATTATGGGCCCATCTATGTGTAATACCGCTTCCTGCTGCGGTTCATTCAACTCTTTCAGATACTCTTGCATGAGTGCAAGTTAGTGCGAACAGATGAGAGGCTGAAAATTGAATAAGTTTGTGGAGAAAAAAATTTGGTGTGGATTTATGGAAAAGAAGGAGTTATTAGTGCCATAATTTATTTTGTTTCCACGAAAGCGCTAAGTGGCCAGTTTATAAATGGCTTCAATTTGTTTTTGCCACGAAAGCGCGAAAGTATTTCATGTGAAATGGGTCGCTACTCTTACTCTTTAATCGTTTCTATTATTTATTACGCTGCAGTTCAATTTATTTTGCCACGAAGGTGCAAAGTTGTTTTAAGAAATATCTTTATTATTTTTTTGTAGAGAAGTGTAATCTTAAAGCAGGTAACGTACTAATTTTTGCCGTAGAAAGATACAGTACTCTTCTCTGCGACTTTGCGCCTCCTGCGGTTATCTTTTGACACAGAAGCGCGAAGGTTTTCCTGTACTATTTATTTGCCGCGAAAGCGCGAAGGTATTGGTCGAAACTCATATTATTTAATTGTATTTTTTTCACGCATAGATGACCGGAAGATTGCTTTCTGTACTTTATATCCAGTTTTATATGGATCGCAGTTAACGAATCCTCTTTAAAAGCCTATATCTTCGTACACCATGATTAAAGCAGGAGAATACAATCAACTGGCTGTTCAGCGATTTACTGCTGTTGGTGCGTTTTTAGAAGATGGTAAAGAAGGTTTATTGTTACCCAAACGTTTTGTGCCCCGGGAAGCAAAAGTGGGTGATCTATTAACTGTTTTTGTATATCATGATTCGGAAGACCGGCTCATTGCCACTACACAAAAAGCAAAAGCTTCTGTAGGTGAGATAGCGATGCTTCGTTGTGTTTCGGTTACACCTCAGGGTGCTTTTTTGGATTTTGGTCTTATGAAAGATTTATTTGTTCCCCGTAGCAAACAACTGATGGGAATGCGGGAGGGCGGCGTATACCTTGTAAAATTATATATTGATCAGCAAACAGGAAGGGTAGCCGCTACGGAAAAAATTGATCCGCTTTTAAGCAATGATACACTTACCGTAAAAGAAAAAGATATAGTACATATCCGGATATACCGGCAAACAGATATTGGCTATGCGGTTATTATCAATCACCAGCATACAGGTGTATTGCATTTTAATGAAGTATATCGCCCAATAAAAATTGGCGATGAATTAGAAGGCTATATTAAAACAATCAGGCCCGAAAATTTGATTGATATAACCCTGGGCAAACCCGGCTATAAACAACGTGTGGAAGATGAAGCCGCAAAAATAATGCGCCTGTTGGCAGAAAACAGCGGTTATTTACCTTACCATGATAAATCCTCACCAGAAGAAGTATATTCATTTTTTGGAATGAGTAAAAAAGTTTTCAAAATGACAACCGGCAAACTGTACAAAGAGAAGAAGATTGAATTTACAAAGACGGGGATTAAAAAAAATGAATAATACAAACAGGAACGCAGAGTTACTAAAGGACCGCCAAGAACACAAAGTAATTATTAATAACCCTGCGAACTTTGCGCTTCATCGCGGCCTTTGCGTTCCAAATCTTCAAAGAGATTTAAACTCCCCTTCTCTACTTGTATTCCATAACCTCTTCATATACTCAACTCCTTTTTCATGTGCAAATCGGATATTCCGTTCGGGTATACTTTCAGGGTCAGGATAATTTTCCAGCGCTTTTTCGATACTCTCTTCTCTTAATAAATGCAACATCGGGTACACAGACCGGTTGGTATAGTTAGCTGCATCGTTTTCGTCAACACCTGCAAATTGATACTTAGGATGAAAACTGGCTACCTGGTAAACGCCTTCATAACAATTATCAATAAGTACTTTTTCTGCCAAATCAACCAACGCTAAGTACTCATCAAATTCTTCAAAGGCATTCGAAAAAATAACAAGCGTTGTTTCAATAGAAGTATACGAATCCAAGCGTTTACATTCCTGCAAAAATCGCTCAAGACAATGAGTTGTATCGTTCGAGGATTCCACCGCATAGTGTATAGTATCTTGTTTTACCTCTTTAGCTGCAAAGGGGCAAAAGTTACAACCCACCACCACATCGGTAATCCATTTTTTGGTTTGTTGTACGATGAGATTATTAGGCATACTGAATGTTATCAAATCAAAAATAGTTTTTTTACCGCAGAGAATAGAGAGCGTGGAGTAAGCGCAGAGGGTTTATTCATTGCTGGTTCTCATCGAAAATCTCTGCTACTCTCATTCTCGGCGGTTAAACACACTGAATGATATCAAAATGTAACATAGCTTTTTTTGTCGCAGAGAAAGGGGGCGCTGAGTAAGTGCAAAGGAATCTGTAGTTAGGATTTATCAGCAAATAATTCACCATTTTTATACTTCATTTTTTCTTTTAAACCCAATTCTTTCGCGGGGTGTTTGGGGAGGATTCAATAATTTTTTGAGATACCGAAAAATAGTAGCAATTTCTTCATCATATCCTTCCATCTTTTTCTCTATTTTATCCAGTTTATACAATAATTCTTTATGAGCCGAAAGCAATGCACGCATTTTTGTAAATACCCGTATGATCTGGATATTTACCAATATGGCGGTTTCGCTATTCAAAACAGATGATAACATTGCCACCCCTTGTTCTGTAAAGCAAAAAGGCATATAACGCGATCCACCTCTGCCAATCTTTGAGGTCGCAAAATGCGACCTCAAAGATTCAGCCTCCTTGCTGGTTAGTTCAAACATAAAGTCGGGAGGAAACCTATTTATATTTCTCCGAACCGCTTCCTTAAGGCGCTTTGTCTCTATATTATATAATTCGGCAAGATCATTATCCAACATAATTTTATGGCCACGCACAAAATAAATTTTGTTGGTAAGAAATTCATCAGTAATCATCTTTTAAAAATTATTTTTTATCCCATAAATAGGACAAAATAAGCAGGTCGTCACCATTTCTTAATGGTGATTATCACTAAAGAAAATGTTTTAATACTTCTTAAAATATTAATTAAAGATGAGCACTGAATGATATCAAAATGCAACGTATTTTTTTTACCGCAGAGAATAGAGAGCGCGGAGTAAACGCAGAGGGTTTATGCATTGCTCTTTCCTTGCGAAAGTCTCTGCTACTCCTGTTCTCTGCGGTTAAAAAATTTGAAGAAGAGTTTATTCATTAATTCCTTAGTTTTACAGTTATGGCAATTACCAAAATAACTGTAAACAATAACGGATCATTGAAGATAGAAGGCGATTTTGAAATTGTTGATAAAGAAGGTAAAAATTATGGTCTTGCGGAAAGAACCATTCTATCGCTATGTCGCTGCGGGCACTCAAAAAATAAACCGTTCTGCGATGGATCCCACAAAGGAAATTTTGATCATGACGCAGTAGCTTTTGATTTGCCACCGAAAAAAGCTTAAGCCATTCCTTCTCTCATTATCATTTAGGAGGTCCAACTCGTTCGTTCTGTGTTATGCTGTCGAAGCTCCTTAATAGTAGAAATTATTTCTTCGAGGCGTTTTTATTAGATTTGTACGATGAATTTACTTGATAAACATATAGTAGACATAAATAAACTTTGTTCGGACCACAATGTAAAGCGGCTTTATGCCTTTGGCTCTATTTTGACAAATAAATTTGGGGCTGAAAGCGATATTGATTTAGTTGTTGATTTTAATCCGATAGACATTTCAATTTATGCTGAAAATTATTACAACTTGAAATTTTCATTGCAAAGTATATTAAATCGACCTATTGATCTTTTAGAGGATAATGCAATAAAAAATCCATATTTCAGACAAAATTTAAACGAAACAAGAAAACTTATTTATGGACATTGAAATAAAAGGTTGGCTTTATGATATTTTAAATGCAATAAATGAAATAGACGGTTTTTTTGTCGATATTCCAATGGAATTCTCAACTTACCAAAATGATTTAAGAACCCGTTGAGCTATTGAAAGGAATATAGAAATTATTGGGGAAGCAATGAATAGAATTCTTAATAAAAAAAACTCAATCATACTTTCAAACAGTCGAAACATTGTAGATACAAGGAATCGTATAATTCATGGTTATAATACGGTATCGTATATTATTATTTGGGGAACTATAATTTCACATTTACCGACATTAAAATCAGAAGTTGAAAAGCTTTTAAGCGAATAATTCAACACATAACATAGGTTGCCTGACTTTATGAGAGTTTGATAGTATAAGTTCCTGCATTTCTTATTCTCATTTACATAAATCCCGCCCGTTTAACGCCTTCTTGGTTAAAAAGATTTTTATTTGTTATACCTTTCCCTAAACAATTAACATATGAAACAATTACTATTAACACTAAGTATGCTGGCAATAATAATTGTCGGCTGCAATCATGTAGAAAAAATTGCTGAAGCTGGCATTCCGGCTTCGGAAACATTTAACCTTAACGCTGCAAAAGAAACTATTGCCGCAACGAATGCCCTATTTGCAGAGGCAATCAGCAAAAGTGATTCTGCCGGCGTTGCAAATCTTTATAGTTCCGATGCTATACTGATGGCGCCAAATATGCCATCCTTTAAAGGAACCGCCGGTGTTACCAGTTTTACCAGTGCGGGTATACGTATGGGTATGAAAAATTTTAAACTCGCAACTACTGAAGTATGGGGAAATAATGAAATGGTTAGTGAAACGGGAGTTTATACATTAACGGATGATAAAGGCGCAACACTTGATATTGGTAAATACATTGTTCTCTGGAAAAATGAAGGCGGTAAATGGAAGATGTTCCGCGATATCTTTAATAGTGATATGCCACCACCACCTCCTCCTGCAAAGAAAAAATAAATATATTTATTACATTATAGAAGAGGTTGTCTCCAAAAGTATTTTAAATATTTTTTCTCGCAACTACGCAAAGTCGCAACGCTTGATCTTCAATATTTTCTTCTTTGCATCGTAGCGCCTTTGCGAGATTTTATCGTCTTTTGCGACAGCCTCTTATTTTTCGGAAGATGCCCTAAATTTTTCCTGTAATATTTCCATCTTTGCAGCTACTAATACTTTACACCACTAACACCAAATTAATTGCCAGGCATTGTTAATCAGCAAGCGTTTTTAGATTTAACCAATCAACACCGGGCTATGTTGCATAAGGTGTGCAATCTTTATTGTCAAACCGGGCAAGACAGGCAGGATATGTTTCAGGAGATTATTATTCAATTATGGAAGGCTTACCCAAATTTCAGAGGTGACTCAAAATTCAGCACCTGGTTATACCGTATTGCATTGAACACTGCTATTTCTGATTTACGTAAACAACAGCGCCGCATAAAAATGGTATTTCCAGAAGAGGTTCCTTATGATATTTCTTCGGATACGATCAATACCGAAAAGGAGGAACAATTAAAGCAATTGTACAAAGCGATCGGGCATTTGGGAGAAATTGAAAAAGCGATTGTGATGTTGTATATGGAAGATAAAAGTTATGAAGAGATGGAAGAAATTCTCGGCATTAATCAGAATAATCTCCGGGTAAAGATGAATAGGATCAAAGATAAATTACGCAAATTCACAAAAGTTGTTGAATATGGAATTAGATAACATTAAAGAAGCCTGGCAGGCACATGAGGTAAAAAAAATACCTGGCGACAACGATGAAATTCGGCGGATGCTTAACAAAAAATCAAAAAGTCCTATTGCAAAAATGAAAAAAAATTTGCTTTGGGAGATGATTGTAATTGTAGTATTGTATACTATTGGTATCCTCTACTATATAGTTGCGGATCATGGACGGTATTGGGAGTTAGCACTGATGCTTTTTTTAGTAGCTGTTTTGTTTATGTATTATTATTATCGAAAGAACAAACTTTTGAATGAAATGGAATGTGTAGCCTGCGAAGTAAAGTCTAATTTAGAACGCCAGGTTTCCACATTGGATAAATATTTACGTCTATATTTTATTGCAGGCACTCTTCTTACACCTATTGCTTATTTTACAACAGGCTTAGTAGTATTGTATAAAACACCAGGAGTCGGCAATATTTCCGCAAAGGGCATAAGTTGGTTTGTTGGTAGCGGAATCGGATTAACCGTTATGATTTATTTTGCAAATAAATGGTATGTAAATAAATTATACGGCCAGCATGTAAAAAAATTGAAAAACCTTTTACAGCAGATGGATGAACCATCCCAATATAATTCTTTATCTTAAATGCATTAACGGTTTGATTTTGTGGAAAAAGATCGGCATCTCGCTATAATAGATTATCCGAAAAGATTTCAAAAAAAAGCTTCGCGCTTTCGTGGCAAAAGATAACCGCAGAGATGAATATTGCATCCTTCTGTAGTAAAAAATTAGTATGTTACCCGTTGTTATGCTAACTATAAATCAGGGTATAACCATCTACATAAAAAAGAATAGGGTGATTCATACAACAACTTCGCGCCTTCGTGGCAAAAGATAACCGCATAGGAGGCGCAAAGTCGCAGAGAAGAATACTGCATCTTTCTAAAGCAAAAAAATAATATAGATACTTCTTAAAACAACTTTGTGCTTTCGTGGCGAAGATAACCGCAGGAGGCGCAAAGTCGCGGAGAAAAGTACTGAAAATTCTTTTCCAGTAAAAAGAGTTCAGAACTCTTCTGAGTAAAAAATTATTGCGGTAGAATAGGTTCAACTTAACACCTGCCTGCTTGTTTTGCTTTATTTGACCCTTCGTTTTAGGTAGTCATGATAATCGGGAAGTTGAGAGACATAAATTTCATGCATCAATGGTGAAGTAAACATGAAGTCGGCAGTTGCCCGATCACAGGCAGTTGGAATATTCCAGGCGATGGCCAATCGAAGCAACGCTTTTACATCGCTATCATGTGGCTGTGCTTCCATGGGATCCCAGAAAAAAATCAGCACATCGATATCACCGGTTGCAATCATCGCTCCAATTTGCTGATCACCCCCAAGAGGGCCACTTAATACTTTTTTCACAGAGCGTTCCAGTTTTTCTTCCAATAATTTTCCGGTTGTACCAGTGGCAATCAGTTCATGTCTGGCTAAAGCAGTCCTATTATATATGGCCCATTCAATAAGATCTTTCTTTTTATGATCGTGTGCTACCATTGCTATGCGCTTACTACTTTCGAGTGTTCTGGTTTTATCCATTTTTTTATTGATGTGTTGTGAAGACAAAAGGTAATCCTGTTTTGATGAATCTTTAACGTTGACGATCAAATTTTCAATCAACCATAACGTTTTCCACAGTTAGGCACAAAAATTGTTAATAAGTGATCCTTCTCTACCCATTACAATTCTATGTTGAAAATCTTTTTTACCAGCTTAAGCTGTTTATGTCTTGCTATTTCCTATTCACAGGAAGAGATCGTTTTGAGTATGCCTGATACTATCATACCTCTATTTTATGACTCAACAATTGGTAATCCCGAATTGGAATTGACTGTTCGAGACAATTCAAAAGTTATTCTTTCATGGAAAGCTCCAACTACTGTGTTTGAGTTTTTTTCGGTTGAAAGAAGTTGCAATGGGAAGGAGTTTGAAACAATTGGTGTATTAAAACAACTATCGGGGCATTCAAAAATAGAGTGGATAGATGAACAACCGGCACGTGGTAAAAACCAATACCGCATTCGATTTAGCGGACTTAATGGTACTTTTTTATATTCTGGAACGATTACGACACAGGTTGGAGGAACTGTTTCTTTTAGATTTTATCCAAACCCTGCGGATAATGTTTTAATCATTCGGTCGGAACAAACAATCGATCTTCTAATTGTGGATGGAAATGGAAAATTTCGAATTTCTCAAAATCAATTTTCCGGATTGAAGATGCTTAATATATCCAGTCTGGAGAAGGGAATTTACATTTTACATATCTATAATAAGCAGTCGAATACACATTTTCAGGAGAAGTTGGTAAAAAATTAGCAAGTAGATTTACTCAAATAAAAAAATTAGTACTAATACTATTGTATAATTGGAAAAACGGTATTAGTTTCACCTTGGTTTTTCATAGGATATTGGATTTTAAAACGGGGCTGAATTTCCATTCGGGTCCCTTTTTCATTTTAAACCCTAATTCATTTTCTTTCCTCAATATTTAGAAATTATTATTATAAAAGCAAAGGGCCCCGGAGAACCGGCGCCCTTTTTTACTTACTAACCCAAACAGAACTTATTAATAGATCATAATTGATCTGAAGAAAATATTTTTTATCAGTTGGTTTTATACAGCAGACTGTACTTCTTTTAGTTTCTCTCTAATCTTTGCTTCAATTTCTTTAGCCAGTTCTGGATTATCATGCAGTAACTGTTTTACAGTTTCCCTTCCCTGACCAAGTTTATCGGTATTGTAACTAAACCAGCTACCACTTTTTTGAACTATACCTAATTCAACCCCCATATCTACAATTTCTCCATTTTTGGAAATACCTTCTCCAAATACAATATCAAATTCTGCAGCCCTGAATGGAGGTGCTACTTTATTTTTAACCACTTTTACCTTAACCCGGTTACCAATGGCTTCATCTCCATCTTTAATTTGTGCCATTCTACGTATATCAAGCCGTACAGAGGCATAAAACTTTAGCGCATTACCGCCAGTTGTTGTTTCAGGATTGCCAAACATTACCCCAATTTTTTCACGAAGCTGGTTAATAAAAATACAGGTGGTATTTGTTTTATTAATAGTAGCCGTAAGTTTTCTAAGAGCCTGACTCATTAAACGGGCCTGTAATCCCATTTTGCTATCACCCATTTCTCCTTCCAATTCTGCTTTGGGTACCAATGCAGCTACTGAGTCTATTACTACAACATCCAATGCACCTGAGAGGATCAGGCGATCTGCAATTTCTAAGCCCTGTTCCCCATAATCGGGTTGAGAAATAAGCAGGTTATCAACATCAACGCCTAGTTTTTTTGCATAAGCACTGTCAAATGCATGTTCCGCATCAATGAATGCACACATGCCTCCTTTTTTCTGTGCTTCGGCAATAACATGAATGGCAACAGTGGTTTTACCGGAAGCTTCTGGTCCATATATTTCTATAACACGACCTCTTGGCAATCCGCCAATACCCAAGGCCGCATCTAAACCGATAGAACCGGTAGAAATTACTTCAATTTCCATATCGGTTTTCTCATTCATCATCATTACGCTGCCCTTTCCATAGTCTTTATCAATTTTATCAATGGTCAGTTTTAATGCTTTTAATTTTTCGCTGTTTGACATGGTTATAAGTTTTAATCAAAATTATTGAATACCAAATGTAGAGGAAATTTTATTATCAACACTAATTATTTTAGTATTTTTTTTGCTAATTTTCTTGGATATCTTAAGAAAAACCTCATGGTCATTAACAAAAAAATCCCTACCAATGCGACTTGGCAGGGATTCCACTTACGAAAAGTGGTAAACTAAATATTCAGGAAAAGAGGATGGCGGGAAATGCCATTGTAAGCAAAGTGAGTATAAAAAATAGTCTCCAACAATACCACTAACTGGTAGTTTTTAACCATGCACTCTTGTTCAATTGCAGTTTTCCCCGCATCTTTGTTAAAACATTTGAACATGAAAAAACTAGTATTCATTATAGCAGTTTTAGCAATCGGTTTGGCTATACAGGCACAGGATCCAAAATCTGCAGAGAAAGGAGTTACTTATGGTGCAGGTACTACTGCATCAGGATCAATTGCAGTAAATGAATTAGAACAAAAACTTAAAGAAAATAAATTTGAAGGAAAAATTATCGGAAAAGTAACCGAAGTATGCCAGGAAAAAGGATGCTGGATGAAACTGGAGAAATCGAATGGTGAAAAAGTAATGGTAAAATTTAAAGACTATGGTTTTTTTATGCCCAAAGATATTGTAGGGAAGGAAGTGGTGTTAGATGGAGAAGCTTTGGTGAAAGAAGTTTCCGTTAAACAACTTCAGCACTATGCAAAGGACGCTGGTAAATCCGAAGAGGAAATAAAAAAAATAACGCAATCAAAAAAAGAATTACAATTTATCGCGAAGGGAGTGCTGGTGTTATAATATCCTGGCAAACGATGTAGAGATTCGCCGTTAATTATTTTTTAACAACAACTCTTTTGTTTTCTTAGGTAAACTTTCTACCACCAATTCATAAGAATGGTCTATCCATTCAGTTAGTTTTTTCAAAGGAACTGAACCATCGTCAATTATTGTATTCCAGTGTTTCTTACTCATATGGTACCCGGGTATTACCGTTGGATATTGTTCCCGAAGTTCAACCGCATAATCGGGATCACACTTAACATTGAATTGTAATCCTTCAGTATCCAGCGGACAAAGCAGGAACATTTTCCCCATTACTTTATATACCAACACATCTGGCCCAAATGGCAGGGTTTCTTCAACCCCTTTTTTTAACAGGCAATAGTGCTGAAGTTGCTCAATGTTCATTACATCGTTTTATATCCAATTAACCCGGATAATTCTTAAATCATACAATTCCCTCCTGGCATTTTCCTTATTACAATAAAATAGCGGTTGCCTCTATTTCTATTAAATAAGAAGGATCAATCAGTCCTTTTACTTCAATCATACTTGTGCAGGGTTTAATTGTTTTAAAATATTCTCCATGCGCTTTTCCATATTCTTCCCATCGCGTTATATCTGTTACATACATGCGCGTTCGTATAACATCTTTTAATCCTGCACCTGCACGTTCCAGTACCATTTCAATTTTTTGAATGATGAATTTTGTTTGCTCATAAGCATTATCGCCACCAACTAAATTACTATTGTCATCTACCGCAACCGTACCAGTTACTTCAATGGTATTTCCAACTTTTACCGCCCGGCTATAGCCAACGATATCCTCCCATTTTGCACCTGAGGAATAATTTGTTCTTTGCATCAGTTACTTTTTTGAAAAGAAATAAATAAAAAGGTAGAAATCATTTTAACTATCAGCTCCCCCTCAAACCTTTATTTCAATATTTTCTGTTTTTATTAATGAATCACCAATTATACGAAGGTATACCTGGGCTACAGTTACCACATCTTTCTGGCAATACTCTGCAATACGGTTCAAGTTTTTTTCTTTCCAGTATACATCACCAACCATACTTCCATCAATGTCATCTTTTGGAGTTGGGATACCTAGTGATAATGCTAATAGGTTGAGTGTGGTATAACTTTTAAAATCGCCGAATTTCCAAAGTTCCATCGTATCTAAATGATTTATCTCCCAGGGTTTTTTGCCGGAAATACTTAAGATAGAAGGAATAGGCATTTTATTAATGATCATTCTACGGCATAAATAAGGAAAGTCAAATTCTTTTCCGTTATGGGCACAAAGGCATTTTATCGAATCAGTAGCCCATTTTTTAAGTAGCTCGCAAAATTCAGCAAGCACAAGGTATTCATCATCGTTATAAAACGACTTTATCACAAGTTTCTTTTGTTCACCATTTCCCTGCATCAATCCACAACTGATACAAACTATTTTTCCAAACTCTGCATAGATTCCGGCCCGTCCATAAATTGATTCAATCGTTTCCTGTTCTCTGTTGCGTAACAGAGGTTCGGCTTTCTTAATCCATAATTCTTTCCAGTCGCCAGGAACTAAATCAAAAGAAGGTTGTTGAGGAACCGTTTCGATATCCAGAAAAAGAATGTTCGCCAGATTCATGGTTTAAAAATTTGATAGTGGTCAGGTTCCCTAATCCAAAACGGCATATAAACAGCCATTTCTTTTTTGTGATCAATTCAGTTTATCCTTTCCAGCTCTGTTTAGTCCATAAGTTAACTAGTAGCTAATAATCTTCTATAAGGAAAAGAACTTTTTCAATTGTTTTTTTCTTCTTGAAAACATTTTCAATCGCTGTATTTTGATGTGTACCCGAACTATCTTAACAACAGGCTCGTTCTTTTTAAGAAATACGAATAATGGTTTTTTGTATCTGAACAAAATAATTAATCACCTAAAAAGTAAAATTCAATGATCCCAAATTTAGAACGATATAGCTATTGAACCAGCCTTTTCAAAAGGAGAGATGTAACAATTATAAATACTTTTCCCCTTTATTTCTTTTTATTTCGGCTACATACTCTTTAATTTCCTGTTCCTTTTCTCGTTTACAGATGAGCAGTACATCCTTTGTATCGACCACAATATATTCTTCCAGGCCTTGAATAACCAATAGCTTATTATTGTTATTATGCACCACGCAATGGTGGGAATCAAAAACAACTACATTCTCTCCGGCTACAGCATTTTCAAGATTATCTTTTTTTAAATTTTCATAGGCGCTGTTCCAGGTCCCCAAATCACTCCAGCCAAATGACGAAGGAATCAGGTAAACATTATCGGCCTTTTCCATTATTCCAAAATCGATGGAAATATTAGTACACTGCGGATATATTGAATTAATGCAGGCTGCTTCTTCAGTGGTGTTGAATTTGTCTTTCTCCGCAACAAATACATCATACATTTCCGGCATATATTTTTCAAACGCCGTAATAATATTTTTTACCTGCCATATAAAAATACCGGCATTCCATAAAAATTCTCCGCTGGCGATAAAGGTTTTTGCAAGTTCAAGATTCGGTTTTTCAGTGAAGGTTTTTACTTTAAATACATTATCAGTTACCGCGTGTTGCTCATATTGAATATATCCATAACCGGTATTGGGATAAGTTGGCTTTATGCCTAATGTAATAAATGCATTGTCTTTATTTACAAAAGCCAATGCCTCAAGACAAACTTTTTTAAATGCTACCGGATCCAGAATTAAATGATCTGCCGGAGCTACTATTAAGGATGCTTTGGGATCTAACTGCAGCAGCTTAAAAGAAATATAAGCGATACAGGGCGCCGTATTTTTGCGTGAAGGCTCACCTAAAATATTATCTAACGGTAAATCGGGTAATTGTTTCTTTACAATATTGATATATTCATTAGAGGTAACAATAAAAATATTTTCTGCAGGAATGAAATTTTTAAATCGATCGAAGGTTGCCTGAATAAGCGTTCTGCCCGTTCCTAAAATATCAAGAAATTGTTTTGGAAAGTTAGTACGGCTCATGGGCCAAAAGCGACTGCCAATACCTCCGGCCATAATGGCTACATAATGATGTTTGTTCATAGTGAAAACTGAGTTATGAAAACTGAAATGCGAATGGCCTTTTAATAAATATAATCGTCAACTTTTTTTCTTTACAAGTTTTATAGTAATCCTTCCCGAACCAGGTCATGCAGGTGAATAATGCCCAAATAAACGTTCCCTTCAACAACTATCAATTGTGTAATATCATACGTACGCATTACATCCAAAGCTTCTACCGCCAGCGAATCTGCGTTAATAGTTCTCGGTGTGAGCGTCATTATTGCACTTGCTTTAATTCCTTCCAGCGAATTGTTTTTCTCCAGCATTCGCCGGAGATCTCCATCAGTAATGATACCCACCAATTCACGATCGTCATTTATTACAGCAGTTATCCCTAACCGCTTTTTGGAAATTTCTACGATTACTTCTTTCAATGAAGCATGGGCAGATACCTGTGGTTTTTCATTATTTACATAGAGGTCCGATACATGGAGATATAATTTTTTTCCCAATGTTCCACCCGGATGAAATCTTGCAAAATCCTCGCTGCTAAATCCTTTCATTTCCATCAACACAACAGCTAACGCATCGCCCATTACTAATTGTGCGGTAGTACTGGATGTAGGAGCAAGGTTAATCGGACAAGCTTCCTGCGAAACGGTGGTATTTAAAATAACGGTTGCTTGTTTGGCAAGATAAGATTCTATGTTTCCTACTATAGCAATAAGTGTATTCCCAAAATTTCTGATAAGCGGAACTAATACTTTTATTTCTGCACTTTCGCCGCTTTTACTTACGATTATTACAATATCTTCTGGCTGCACCATTCCCAAATCACCATGAATAGCATCTGCTGCATGCATAAAGATGGAAGGCGTACCCGTTGAATTAAACGTAGCTACCATTTTTTGTGCAATGGCAGCACTTTTGCCAATACCACTAATCACCAGTCGTCCTTTACAACTATTGATCAGCTCTGCTGCTTTCACAAAATCTGCATTCATCGAATTTTCTAATTGGGCAATAGCCGCCGATTCCAGTTTTACGGTTCGTATTGCAAGGGCTTGTATTGAAGAGGAATTCATGATAAGGCGCAAATTTAATCGATTCTCGCTGGCATTTTCTTAAATGAAGGCTACTTTTTTAACAAATAGGCAAACAGGAGCGACCGTTTTTTTGTACCTTCGTTGGCTTCCAAAAAATCGGGTTCTTTCTATAAAACCCACTTGTATAAAACAGTCGAGTAAAAAATAAAGGAGTCTTCCCGCTTTTTTGGTAACTTAAAAGAATAACACGAATAATATTTGTGAGAAGGAAATAACAGCCCATGGCAACATCCACTAAAAAAGTAGCGGTTAAAACTGCTAAGTCAACAAAAAAAGAGAGCAACAAGCCTAATACCGGAACCATTTCCACAGCAGCCTTGTATGAAAAATTGCAGGAGGGTTTTGGATTTGATTCATTTAAAGGTAACCAGGAAGCAATTATAAAAACATTGCTCGCCGGAAACGATGTATTTGTTATAAAACCAACTGGCGGCGGTAAAAGTTTATGTTATCAATTACCCGCAATTCTCAGTGAAGGAGTAGCGATCATAGTAAGTCCGCTTATAGCATTAATGAAAAACCAGGTAGACTTGGTTCGGAGCTATAGCAGTCGCGACGATATTGCACATTTCTTAAACTCCACGCTTAATAAAAAAGAAATCAAAGAAGTACATGATGATTTGCTCAGTGGACAAACAAAATTACTTTATGTAGCCCCTGAAACATTGACCAAGCAGGAAAATATTGATTTCTTTAACGACCTCAAACTTTCATTCTTCGCAGTAGATGAAGCACATTGTATTTCTGAATGGGGACATGATTTTAGACCGGAATACAGAAGATTGAAAGAAATGATGACTCAGATAAATCCGGATATTCCAATCATTGCACTAACAGCTACCGCTACCCCAAAAGTGCAAAGTGATATTGTTCAAAATTTGGGGCTAAGAAATCCGGAGATTTTTATTTCTTCCTTTAACCGGCCAAATCTTCATTACGAAATACTTCCAAAAGTTCATAAAAAACAAACCGATGAAAGTATTGTTCGGTTTATAAAAAGTATGAAAACAAAGAGTGGTATTATTTATACCCTCAATCGGAAAACAACGGAAGAGTTGGCAGATATATTAAATGCCAACGGAATAAAAGCGGTGGCCTATCATGCAGGATTAGACAGTAAGTTAAGAGCTACGCGGCAGGATTTATTTTTGAATGAAGACGTACAGGTAATTTGTGCCACGATTGCGTTTGGGATGGGAATTGATAAACCCGATATCCGTTTTGTAATTCATTATAATATTCCGAAGTCGATTGAAAATTATTACCAGGAAACGGGCAGGGGTGGCCGGGATGGAATGGAAGGGAAATGCATTCTTTATTATTCACATAAAGATGTATCCAAACTGGAACATCTTATGCGCGACAAGCCACTGAGTGAACGTGAAGTAGGGGCACAATTAATTAGTGAAACAGTAGCTTTTGCCGAAACTGGTGTGTGCAGAAGAAAAGTATTAATGAGTTATTTTGGAGAAGAGTATTCTGAAAAAAATTGTGCTAACTGTGATAACTGTCTGCATCCAAAAGAACAGGTTGAAGCAAAAGAAAATATTGTAAAAGCATTAAGAGTTATAAAGGCATTGGATGAACGCTTTGCAGCAGATTATGTAATTAAGATAATTACCGGGCATTTAACGCCTGCCATCGCCATGTATCGCCACGAAGGAATGGCGGAATTTGGAATTGGTAAAGACCAGCCTGACCATTACTGGAATTCATTGATAAGGCAAATGCTGTTGGAGAGTTTATTAAGTAAAGACATTGTAGAATACGGCGTATTAAAAATTACAAAATCCGGGCATGCATTTCTTAAGAAACCGAAATCGTTTAAAATTGTATTGAACAACCTGTTTGAAGAAGCGAATGCTGATGATGAAGAAGCAACGGAAACAGCTACAGGGTCTGCATTGGATGAAAAACTGTTCGATATGTTGAAAGATATCCGGCAGAAAGAAGCAAAGAAAAAAGGATTACCTCCATTCGTAATATTTTTAGAAACTTCTTTGCAGGATATGGCTACATTATATCCTACTTCCTTAGTTGATCTTGAAAAATGCCAGGGAGTAAGTAAGGGTAAGGCTATCCGTTATGGTAAACCTTTTGTGGAAGTGATAGCTGCCTATGTGGAAGAGAATGCAATTGTGAAGCCCGATGATTTTGTTATGAAGAGTGTGCTGAATAAAAGTGGCAATAAAGTTTATATTATTCAGCAAACAGATAAAAAGATTCCATTGGAATTGATTGCTAAAAATAAGAGCTGGCGCATGGATGAGATGCTGGAAGAGATGGAAACCATTGCAGCCAGTGGTACCAAACTCAATCTTGATTATGCCATCAATGAAATGCTGAGTGATGAAGAGCAGGAAGAAGTACTTGATTATTTTAAAGGATGCGAAACTTCTTCCTTACAGGTAGCCGGGGAAGAATTGGCCGATGGCGGGTATAATTGGGAGCAGCTAAAGATTATGCGGATAAAATTTTTATCACAATACGGAATGTAACCCTATCGACTAATAATTCGGTTGGAGCATATAGGAATATTAATTGGTGGTTATTTCACTTTGTATACTATTAATTCATTTAGGAGGTATTGTTTGTTGAATTCAATCGCTGGTCTTCGGGTACTCATTCTTTCAATTCGGCACCAGGCATTTAAAGAAAAATTCTTTGCTATTTTGGCCTTAAACCCTATTTTTGCTGCCCGCCAAAGCCTTAGGGTTTTGATGGTATTAAGGAACAAAATGCTGAACTGGAAGAAGGGTTAGTATCTTTCATGAAAAGTTTAAATATTTACTTCTTTATTGGTTCGGTGCGGTAGCTCAGTTGGTAGAGCAAAGGACTGAAAATCCTTGTGTCGGCGGTTCAATCCCGCCCCACACCACAGAAAAGATTCAACTTATGTTGGGTCTTTTTTTGTTTAATGAAGAGTTATAAATAAATAATTGAAGTGTTCAAACCACCGTTAGTATCCCTGCACTCGAAGCTCTTTTATGTTTTCTATTATTATTTCGTCATTTGTAATTTCAAATGGGTATTCCTTTACTTCGCTGAATGGCAGAAATTCCTAAGTAAATAAAACGGCCAATTGTAAATCGGGGAGATTGTGGCCTGATAAGAAAGTTTAATCAATCATCAAAGATGATTGATTAAACTTCAGACAGCTATCTTCGGGGGATCTTCAACGTTAAGAAGTAGTTCCTAATATTATGGATGAAATATCAATCATCATTATCTCCAAGATCTAAATCCCCTACTCTATTTCCCAGCTCCTTTCCAATTGCTAAACCAATATTAATCGAGGGCAGATAATGAATGCCGCCATAAAATCGTGAAATACCTGCTTCCTCTCCCGCTTTGAATAAGTTTGAATAAGTTCTCGAAGGCCAACCACGGAAATTATAGGTAGTGTCGGTAAATGAGAGGTTAGTACCAAGCACTTTGGAGGCAGCTTGCATAACCGAACCTGTTACTAGCGCATGTGCCGCCGGATATTCCGGATGAGGAGGAGTTGGTATAAACGAAAGCCAGGTAGGATCAAACATTTTACGAATATAGGTGACGGGGCGAAGGAGATTATAAGTGTACTTGGACTTAAAACATACTATTATAGCATCACGCTCAGCAATACCTGCTTTTGCATAGGTTTCGGCAGCAACCAATAAATTAGCCATTTTCTTTTCGATTGCCTGGGTTACAATCGACATATCGTGACCAGGTGGCGTGTAACCAACACCATTACCCTGGTCTACCCAAAACAAAGCCGTGTTCTTTTGTTCGGTAGTTAGAGCCAACGACGCCTCATACACTTCTTTTACCATTTTATTAAAAGAAGACCCGGTGATTTCAGAATAAGCATTTGGAAATAGAGGTGCAGTATTGTTTAGGTTTGAAGCCAAGAATGGACGGGCAGATGATAGATAAGGTTGAATTCCGTTGGCAAATGCGGGAGGAGTTGGCTGCCATGATCCCTCAAAAACCGGCGGAACATATCCAACATTTGAAGGATTAAAATTATCTGTAAGGGACCAGTTGTAAATGGTTGTCGCAATATTTCTTCCGAATATTTGTGAACGCTCGAATACTTCCTCAGAAATAGTCGTTTTCAATACTGAATTATACAGGTTCTCTAACGAGTCAATGCTTGCAATATTTGCAGTGGTTAAGCCCGTATAGTAAGAACGGACTACCTTGGCCATCGCTGCATTCGCACTAACGGGCCAGGAATATTTTTTATTTCTTTCCTTTGAAGGCATTGCAGGCATTTGATAAAGTTTCGAAGAAAGGCTTGCTGCGCCTTCGTCCATATTACGGACTGATTCGTACAAAGCGATGCCAATGTAACCAAAATAAACTCCGTTTAATGCCGAATTGCGTTCCAATAGAATTCGTAATTGAAGTTTATACCAGTCGGTCGCCAGCTTTGCATTGATGGCCTTTTTGTCATCATCACCATGATGATTTCCGAAGTCTATTTTCTTACAACTGTTAAATAAGAACAAGGGCATTATTAACCCTGTAAAAACAATTAGTTTTTTCATTTCTTAAAGTTTAATGATTTTGAAAAACCAAACTTACTTGCCAATTCACAACGGCACAATCCCACAATTGAAGGGAAATAGTAGTTCGGTATAAAAATATTACTTACAAAATGGAGATATGAACAGAATAGCCCGCCAGAAGCCTAAACGAGTTTTTCCTTCAGCGCTTTGCTAACCGCTTCTGTTGCAGATGCAACATGGAGTTTCTGGTAGATATTTTTTACGTGGTCTCTAACGGTATGATAGCTTAGAAATATTTTTTCGGCGATTTTTGGCATTGCGATTCCCTCTGTAAGTAAGAATAGTACTTCTTTTTCCCGCTCTGTAAGCTGATAATTATTTTCTGTAGAAAGTGGCGCTATGAATTGTTGAAAAAGTTTTGTCACTTTTGCTGCTACACTTGGATTAAATGCAACACCCCCATTTTGAACGTCAGTTACTGCTTCCAGCATTTTTACAGGGGAAGTGTTTTTCAAAATATAACCATCCGCACCGGCACATAACGCATCAAATATTTTCGCATCATCATCAAAAACAGTTTGAATCAATATTTTAATATTATCGAATTCCTTTTTAATATGTCTTGTTCCTTCAATCCCATTCATCCCATCCATTTCTATATCCATCAACACAACGTGGGGATTGCTTTTCTGAATATCATGTTTCCAATTTCCACAGGTAGTAAATTTTCCAGTGCAGAGGTACCCGGGCGATCCATTTAAGATAGAGCTGTAGGCATCCATCATAATGGGATTGTCTTCAAAAATTGCAACCCGTATTTCTTTTTCATTATTCACCCTACAAATGTAAGCATGTACTTAATAGTTTATCATTACTTCCTTGGCGACGATTAGAGCACTAATTCAATAGTTGTTCCTTTAGTTGATACTGATTGAATGGTTATTGCTGCGCCAATTTCTTTTGCTCTTGCCTGCATATTTTGCAGGCCATTTCCTTGGGTAGATTGATTTATATTAAATCCATTACCGTCGTCCATAATATAAAGTGTCAAAGTTTCTCTTGTCAATTTAAGACTATAGTATATATTTTCACACTCTGCATATTTCACAGCGTTGTTGATCGCTTCTTTACTAATGAGGTAAACTGCCTTTCGGTCCAGAATGCTCAATTCTTTTCCAGGTTGTTGAATCAAATTATCAAAATGCATTTTGATGTTTTTTAAACTGGCAGTTGTTGCGTTATGTGTCTTCAATTTTTCTAACAAGATTGTAATGGATTCCTCATTGGGCCTCAATAGCCATGCCATATCACTTACCTTCTCAATTACTTCACTTGTATATTTGTTGATTTTACTAAGTAATTGATTAACTTGTTCGGTATCGTTCTGTTCAATCTGCTGTTGTGCCAATTGACTCAACATATTAATGCCACTCAAAGAAGATCCTATTTCATCATGTAAATCTCTTGAAATTTGCAGAAAGGATGTTTCTCTCGTTCTAAATTCCTTTTCGACTAACTGTTTTTGATAGAACTGTTTTCTTTTTTGTTGTATCCTGATGACTAAAAAAAAGAAAATAGCAAAAACTACTACAATGATGTTTGCAGCTATTAAGAATATCGCTACCTCTTCTTTGCCAAATTGAGGCTGCATAGCAACGCTTTTATGAT
>JANNEK010000448.1:0-50366 GCA_031378605.1 Chitinophagaceae bacterium
GAAAAATCATTTTGCCTATCTTGATACTTTACTTTTTAAAAATATATCCTTGCACCTATAGGCCGTATCAGCATTGTTCCTGTTTGATGTTTTGATATTATATTTAGAAATTAAACGAAAAAAATTGTTAGAGGATAATTATTTATAAGAAGATTGTATAAGCTGCGATTCAATAAACGATGATTCATGGAAATTAAATTAGGACTAAAGGAAAACAAGAAACAGTTTTGGCTTTTAGTGTTTATCAATGCACTGGTAGGTGGACTGATTGGTTTAGAAAGAACACTATTGCCCGAACTTGCTAAAAAGGAATTTCATATTTCTTCCACCTTTATTATTTTATCATTTATCATTATTTTCGGTTTATTCAAAGCAGTAACCAATTATGTTGCAGGTGCATTAGCAACTAAAATCGGTAGAAAAAAATTATTGCTCTATGGTTGGTTTATTGGAATTCCGGTTCCCTTTATACTGATGTATGCAAACAATTGGAACTGGATATTGGTGGCAAATTTATTATTGGGTATTAACCAGGGCCTCACCTGGAGCAGTACTGTTGTTATGAAAATGGATTTAGTTGGTGAAAAACAGCGTGGGTATGCAATGGGCCTGAATGAATTTGCAGGCTATGGCGCGCTTGGGATTGTGGCTTATAGCACCAGTACCTTGGCGGCCAACTATGGATTAAGACCCTACCCTTTTTTAATAGGTGTTGTGATTGTTGTGATGGGTACTTTGTTAACCTGGCTATTTGTACAAGATACCGCAGATCATGTCAAGAAAGATACTCAACTAAATAATTCTTTGCCACTTTTAAAAAATACTTTTGCAGAAACTACTATCGTGCACAAAAATTTGGGTTCGGTTACACAAGCAGGATTAATTAATAATTTGAACGATGCAATGGTATGGGGAATATTACCTGTGTTACTGGCCCGGCGGGGTTTTTCTATTGGTAATATAGGACTAATTACGGCAATCTATCCGATTGTATGGGCGATCGGACAATTATTCACTGGCAGACTATCAGACAGATATTGTAAAAAAGACCTGTTGTTTTGGGGAATGTTTTTACAGGGTGTTGCCATTCTGTTTTTATTTTCTGCCTCAACCATTTCACAATATATTTCGATTTCAGTAGTACTTGGTATCGGCACTGCTATTGTTTACCCGACTTTCTTAGCAAGTATTGCTGAGGATACAAATCCTGCTCAAAGAGCCAATAGTATTGGTGTTTTTCGATTTTGGAGGGATCTTGGTTATGTGGTGGGAGCATTGCTTACGGGCATCATGACGGATTTTTTTAGTATCGAGTTTTCCATTATTATCATTGGTATTCTTACCCTGGCATCTTCAATCATTATTCTATACCGGATGTACTGTAAGCCAGGGTTAAAACGACTTAGTTTTTTTATCTTATCCATCAAACATTAAATCAATTTTTTCTCCCTGGCGATTTTCAATAACAATTGAGTGGAACTTACATTTAATTTTTGCATCAAATTTTTACGGTGAGTTTCTACCGTATAATGACTTAGAAAAAGCTTTGCCGCTATTTGAGGGCCATTCAGTCCATCACTTAATAATTGAAGCAGTTCTTTTTCTCTTCTTGTTAAGGAAGGGATACTATTGATAGCAGAGGATATCGAAGAAAATTGTTCCAATACTTTTTCATTAGCAGCTTTACTTAAATATACTTTTCCATCCATTACTTTATCAATCGCTTCCAGTAATTCGCTGCGTTCCATATTTTTTAACAGGTATCCATTGGCGCCTAAGTGCAGTAATTGTGTAATAATAGATGCATCATTGGCAGAAGTAAGTCCAATGATTTTACTATACTTATTTGTAACTCTTATTTTTTCACACAATTGCAATCCATCCGTATCTGGTAAACTTATATCCAGCAAAATAATTTCAGGTTCAGCCTTTCCTAAAATAGCAATAGCTTCGGCCCCATTTTTAGCAATCCATTGAATTTGTATACCTGCCGCATCTTTAAGCATGGTTTCTATTCCACCAGCCACTAAGGGATGATCGTCGATAATGAGTATATTAATCATTTAGTAATTAAAGATATTTATAATTCCTCGTTTAATAAAAACTCCATCATCACGGTAGTGCCTATTTCCTGTTGTGAATCTATGGAAATATTTCCATTCAAATAACTTACCCTGCTTTTAATAGTATCAAGCCCCGCATGTTTTTTATCATCTGTTTCCTGGAGATTAAATCCTCGGCCATTATCTTCTACAGTTACTGTTAGCCGATCAGCGTTCCTGTTAAACTGAATGATCGCTTCGGGTGCCTGTGCATGTTTAATAATGTTATTGAGTAATTCCTGTATAATACGATATAACATAATTTCTGTTGAGGCATTCATTCTTTTTTCCATTCCATAGGATTGCAATTTCACCTGTAATAATTTTCCAGCGCTAATATTGCTGCACATATCCTGGAGCGCCGGCACCAATCCTAATTTCATTAATACCTCTGGCATCATATTATGTGCAATGCGGCGCACTTCTTCACTGGCGGTATCAATCAACTCATAACTTTTTGAAAAAAGAGTATTCGATTTTAAATTTTCCTGCTCGTGTTGAAGCGTACTGAAATACATTTTAACTGTGCTGAATAAACCGCCCAATCCATCGTGCAGGTCTTTTGCAATACGGGTACGTTCTGTTTCTTGTCCGTTAACCATACTTTGCAGAGACACGACCTGTTGTTGCCGTTCCAGAAATTTTATTTGCTCCTGCTGAAGTATATTTTCTTTTGTTGTCAGTAATTGTTTTTGTTTACTGTTTCTGTAAAATAAACTTAGTGTTAATAGTAGCCCTGCTGCGGAAATGCTGCTGATAATAAGCAGACGGTTTCTTTTTACAACGGTTAATTCGTTTTCTTTATTCGCAATAGTTAAATCAGCAATTTCTTTTTCTTTTTTCTTAGATTGATAGTTGGCATCTAATAATAAAGTAGTTTTTTGAGTTGTTTCGTTGGTGGCACTGTCGGCATATAGTTTATTTTGCTTCGCATATTGCAGGGCAACCTTATAATCGCCTTTGGCTATTGCAATATCTCTTAATGTATTGAACGTGCTGGCTGCAACGTTAAAATGTTTTAACCGTATGCTAATTGCATTCCCCTCTCTGGCAAATACTAACGCTTCGGAATACTTTTTTTGTTTTAATAAAGTAATAGAAAGATTATCTGCGGCCTCAGCTTTAAGGTAATCATTATTGCTGCTGTCGCTATATTGGTATGATAAACGATAGGCAGCGGTGGCTGCAGCATAGTTACCGGTGTTATCGTAATAATAACCTTCGGTATTGGCAGTAAGCAAATCAAGAATAATATTATTAAATAGTTTATTTGCTGTTACAGCACTATCTAAATATTCTTTTGCGAGTGGATAATTTTTAAGTTTTATATAGGCATCAGTAATATCTAATTGCAATGAAATGCGGTATCGCTGTTCATCAGTATAATTGGTAAACAATAAAGCTTTTTTTTCATACTCAACAGCTTTCAATAACTGGTTTTCTGAAATCAGATTGCTACCAATATCAGCATACAGCTTTGGTATCATTTTTATAATAACAGAATCTGTCGACCGCTCTGCGATTGCTGCACCTTTTAGGGCATAGGTGAGTGAAGTATTGTAATCGGACTGGTATCGGTACTGGATAGCAAATGCATTGTAACAGTTAACCAACAATAATGAATCGCCCAATAGCAAGGCTTCTTCCTGGGCCAGTTCAGTATAGTGTTTTGCACTGTCGTACTTCGTTAGATTGGTGCATACCATACCCATATTGTAATAGGCTTTCGCCAATCCCTTTTTATCATTTATTTTTTTTGCAAGGGCTATCACCTTGTGGGCATATTTAAAGGTAGAATCGTACAAGCCGGCATTGAAGAAATTACGTTGTATTGCCTGAAATGCCTTTACAGAATTTGTATCGGGTTGTTTCTTAAAGGCGATCGCAAAAAGACTATCCAGTGTTTTTTTATCCTGCCCGGCTAATGGCTTTCCAAAAAATAACTGGAAACAAAATATTAATAAAACAAAGTGTTGTTGCTTCAATGTCTCTTTTTATAAAAATACGCATATGCGGTGTATTTATTATCTACCTGAATTCAGGTATTTTATTTTCCAATAAATGATACTTTTCAGGTATAGGTAGTAAAGTATCATTGAGTCAATTTTAGGTATAAATTAAAAGCATGAAAAAAATATACTTCTTTTTGTTATTACTATATGCAGGTTTTGGGTTAGCTGCACAAACTCCAATAGCTTATTACCCTTTTAATGGTAATGCCAACGATGCTACAGGCATATTAAACGGTACTGTAAGTGGCGCTATACTTGCTACTGACCGATTTGGTAATGCTAGTACCTCTTTTAGATTTGATGGAGTAGATGATAATATTGATTTAAGCAACAGTAACATTATATGGCCCACTGCTGCACTTACCGTGGGTGCATGGTTTAATTTAGAAAATGCTGCAGGGGCTATTGCCGGAAGACAAATTATTTCCTGCACAGAAAATTCGGGTTATCAAATTGCGTATGATAAAGTATTAAACGCATTTGTTTTGTATGTAAGAAGAAATGGCGGGTTTGGTTTTGTGCAAGTTGCCGCTGCGCCTTATTTAACAGGATGGCATTATATGGCCGGCACTTTTGACGGACGGTTTACAAGGCTATATATGGATGGTGTGCAGGTTGGTGTTGATGACGCAGGTGCAACATTTCCTATACAATATTTTAGTGGAGTAAAAACATATATAGGTGCCGAAGCCAGTGATCCGATAGCTGTACCAGGTGTACCGGTTGACCCTAATTATTTTTGGCAGGGCCGAATTGATGAAGTAAAGATTTACAGCGCAGCATTAACTGCACCACAGGTGTTGCAGGAGTTTACAAATAATGTTGGGCCGGTTGCTCATTATCCATTTAATGGCAACGCCAATGATGCCATTGGTACTAATCATGGAACAACAAGTGGCGGTGCAGCGCTTACTACCGACCGTTTCGGCAATGCCAACAGTGCTTATAATTTTGATGGGGTAGATGATGTTATCAGTACAGCTAACCTTGCTACCAACCAAACCGATAACTGGACAATGACAGCTTGGGTAAAGCCTTCTTCTATTTCACAAAATAATGGAACAATTGTGTTGAACGGATTTGATAATGGAGTAACAGGAAGTGGCTATGGAATGGTAATGGGTGATGCTACCCATGCAGCGAACGGAAATCTTTTTAAAGGATTGTTAGCTGGTGTTGTATTTATAAACAGTGGTTTTACTTTTATCACAAATAATAGTTGGTATCATACAGCAATAGTAAGGGAAGCGGGGATAACTAAATTATATTTTAATGGAGTTCTGTCTGGTACAACCACTGCTACTATTCCAACCCTATCATCTGGTTCTTTACGAATTGGCAGCGCAACAGGTATTCGTTTTTGGAACGGCGCTATTGATGAAGTAAAAATTTACAATACTGCATTAACCGTAGCACAGGTGCAGGCAGAGTTTGCATCTTCCAATCAGCCGCAAAAGCCAGGTAGCGGTAATGCAATGAGTTTTGCAGGAAGCTCAGAAAATATTGTAATACCTCATAACAACAATTTGAATTTTGAAATCAATCAAAATTTCACCATCGACTTTTGGCTTAAGTTGCCGGTAAATCAAAATAACCTTAGCAACGTAACCAATTC
This sequence comes from Chitinophagaceae bacterium, assembly GCA_031378605.1. GTDB lineage: Bacteria > Bacteroidota > Bacteroidia > Chitinophagales > Chitinophagaceae > Endoryza. The sequence continues at coordinate 5,730 of JANNEK010000448.1, forward strand.
CATACTGGAAAAATATTCCGGTGCAGGAGGGGCAAAAACTCCTTATTTATTTCAAATTTATAATAGTTCAAGTGGTGTAAGTAATGGCGTATTCCAATTCCTAAGGTCAGATGGGGCAACTTTTAAAGACCTCTTTTTTATCAATGCAAACGATAATAAATGGCATCATGTAGCCCTGCATAAAGAAGGGAATAATTTACGATTATTTAAAGATGGTATTTCACAGGGTTTAACAACCGATTTTACATCGGGTACAGTAAGTAATACCACCAATGTATTAGTTGGCATTAGAGCTGCAATTACTCCACTAACAGGCGAAGTAGATGAAATCAGATTTTGGAACACAGCACTCACCCAATCTGAAATACGTGACAGGATGTGTAAGAAAATTACTTCTTCTGACCCACTATACTCCAACTTAGTATCTTATTATAATTTTGATGAAAGCACAGGCGCTACAGCATTTGATGGTACAGTAAATGTAAACAATGGTACATTAACGAATACACCAACAAGAGTAACCAGCGGTGCCGCCATTGGCAATGCCAGCAGCCATGATTATATAAATGCAACAAAAACAGTTTCACTCACACATGCAACCGGAGAAAATCTTACGGTTACTTCAACTGCTGGTTCACCTGCGGGCATACAAGTTTACCTAGTAGATGAAAAACCAAATTCATTAACCGGTGCAAGCGGTGTAGGAAATAATAATAAATATTTTGGAATATTTCAGGTAGCTGGTACTACACCCCAATACACAGCCACCTATAATTATAATGGCAACCCGTTGGTGGTACCAAGTATTGAAGCTCAGCTACGATTAAATATGCGAAGCGATAATTCATCAGCTAGCTGGACAACCATTTCCGCAATTCCGAATGAAGCTGCTAATACAATTACAGTTTCGGGTGAAAATGCTGAATATGTTTTGGGCCGTTTGGGTGGAGCGTTGCCATTAAACCTAATTTCTTTTACAGGCAACAGGCAAAACAATAGCGCTTTGCTTCAATGGAAAACATCGAATGAACTTAATGTAATTCGCTTTGATGTACAACGAAGCAACAATGGGTTGGATTATACAACTGTTGGTTCAGTTACTGCGGGCGGCGTTAATTATTCCTATTCAGACATTAATGCGTTTACTTCCAGGTCGGTTATATTTTACCGTTTGAAATCGATTGATGCCGATGGAAAATTCACTTACTCAGGAATTATAAAATTAAATAAAAAGGAAATCAGCAAACTAAACATATTCCCGAACCCGGTAAAGGATCATGTGATGATCGGAGGCCTGAACCAAAACGGAATTCTCTTATTGTTTAATGCAGAAGGTAAACTATTACTTCAGCAAACGGTAATGGCCCCAACAATAACTGTGAATATGAGTGGGTATGCTAATGGAACCTACTGGTTACAGTTCGAACATAAAGGAACCAAACAAGTTCAAAAATTAATTAAACAATAACTACAAACAGGAATCTCTAATTAAAAAACATAAACTTTATTGATCATGAAAAAGAACATTTTTGTATTGCTTTTAGCTGCGGCATGTATAAACGCTCAGGCACAGTTAAGCATTGGTGTAAAGGCCGGCCTTAATCGTTATGCACTTACCGGTGAAGACAAGAGTTATATTAATCGCATTCATGTTGGAGGGTTTGTTCAAATTCCCATTAAAGGTATGCTGGTGCTTCAACCCGAGTTGTTATACGCTGCTGAGGGAAATGGATTTGAAGAAGAAAATGTAAAAGTTAGTCAGAACCTGGCCTTTGTAAACATTCCATTAATGTTAAAACTGGTTACCAGGATGGGCCTCTTTTTGGAAGCAGGCCCTCAGGTTGGCCTTCTTTTGTCTGCTAAAAACAAAGAAAGCGGAAATCCGGACGGAGATATAAAAAAATTTTTCAAGAGCACTAACTTTTCATTCGGTGCTGGTGCCGGTTACCAATTTAAAATGGGCCTGGGTATTGGTGCACGTTATAATGTTGGCCTTACCGATCTGCTAAAAAATGAAGGCCCGGAGCCAATGAAATCAACAGGATTACAAGTTGGACTTTTTTATAAGTTTTCTTTAAAAAAGTAAAGCATAATATCAGCCTATGATAAACCTGCTCAATATAATAGGATATCCAGCAAAAATGGAAAGATCGAATAAAGTCCATTAACCAATAAACCTTGTCCTTCCACTAATTAAAGAAGCTTTCTCAGACGACGATAAAATCTCGCAAAGGCGCTACAACGCAAAGAAGAAATATTGAAGATCAGGCTTTGCGACTTTGTATCATTTCGAGAAAACATATTTAAAGTACTTTTGAGACAGAGTACACAGAGTTGTTTACACAAAGATTTCTTAGTGAACTTTGTGATGTATTTTCTTTGAGGTCTTTGTGTTTGTTTTCTTAACACAGAGTACACAGAGTTGTTTATACAAAGATTTCTTAGTGAACTTTGTGATGTATTTTCTTTGAGGTCTTTATGTTTGTTTTCTTACCACAGAGTACACAGAGTTGTTTACACAGAGATTTCTTAGTGAACTTTGTGATGTATTTTCTTTGAGGTCTTTGTATTTGTTTTCTTAACACAGAGAGTACACAGAGTTGTTTACACAGAGATTTCTTAGTGAACTTTATGATGTATTTTCTTTGAGGTCTTTATGTTTGTTTTCTTAACACAGAGTACATAGAGTTGTTTACACAAAGATTTCTTAGTGTACTTTGAGATGCATTCTCTTTGAGGTCATTGTGTTTGTTTTCTTTACACAGAGTACACAGAGTTGTTTACACAGAGATTTCTTAGTGAACTTTGTGGTGTATTTTCTTTGAGGTCTTTGTGTTTGTTTTCTTAACACAGAGTACACAGAGTTTTTTACACAAAGATTTCTTAGTGAACTTTGTGATGTATTTTCTTTGAGATCTTTGTGTTTGTTTTCTTAACACAGAGACAGCTTTTTTTTCCTGCTGACATAGGGTTGTCGCAAAGTCTGGTTACTTTTATACTATAATTTTGAGCAATGAAAATTCATACTACAAACTATTATGATAGCTTTATTGAAATAGCCGATGATTGTGTAGCCACCACCGGGGAAATACCTCCTGTAAAAGCTGATGCAAAATCTATCGCAACCATTCAATTTGAGCTTGTAAAGAAGAATCCTTATAGGTTTACTTCGGATGATATCTTATTTCAAGTACATGCCGAACGGAATGATTTAACAAAAAGCGAATTGACAAAGGCAAGAGAAGTGTATTTTTCGAAAGGCCAACCTTGCCTGCGTACTTCTCCCCTTACCAAAAGATATGGTTGGGGCGTTCATTTTAATAAAGAAGGAAAAATTGCTTTGTTTGGTGCAGAAACGGCAGAGTATAAAAAATTTGCTAAAAACAAAAATCTTAAAGTTATTAAAGCGATGAAATCAGGTAAATAAACAGCAATTTTCTGAAAGATTGTATTCTTGTTCCATCTGAACAATTTGCAGGTAGCACATATAAAGAATTGTAGTTTCGTTGCGTCGGAGCGTTTTGTGCAAGCTCCAGAAAATTTATTGGAAATAAGTGTACGATTATTATATTACAAAATATCAAGCATATTATTCGATTGAACTGACTGCCGAATTTTTTTTATAACACATCATTTGCAGAAACAAATATCTCCCTTCTAAAATGGCTGATTTAAACCTTGTTTTATTTTTTGATTGATAACGAATTGATCCATTCAGCAATTTTCCTGGCATCGGCTGCTGGTACCTGTGGCATTGCGGGCATAGGCGTTGCATAACCCGGCCAATTTTTGGGTTCAGGTACTTTGATCAATTGCAAAATTTTTGCCACCGAATATTTTCTTTCTGCTATTTCTATAAAACCCGGACCTACTTGTTTTTTATTAGCATTATGACAAGCCACACAGGTATATTTTACCAATAAGGGCTTTATTGCTTCATAGTTGCGTACACCACCGGCTTTGCCAGTTCCAACGACAGTCAATCCTTTGCCGGAATTTTTTGTTTTTACTTCTGTCATTAACAACTTCTTTCCTTCCGGAATATTATTAAGGGTATAGTATCCTGTTGGATGTACCAACGCGTAGCCATTCTCCTTATCACGAAGGCCATTTAACGTAATGGTATGAATATAATTTTTTCTGAGATTGCCTACTATAATACGGGCTTTAATGCCATCTTCAGAAACGCGTACGCCTTTTATTGGGCATTTTTGAACATTTACAGGAGGGCTGCCGTATACTGATTGATATTTATAAATAAAACTTTCAACGGAATAGGAAGCAAGATCTTCTGCAAATTTTTTATCCACTGCTTTCGTGAATTCTATTTCAAAACCATCGGGCATTGCTTTTACCGTTCTCATTTCAAATGGTAAGCGCCTGTTCCATACCAATCGCTGTAATCCTTCATTTGCTTCTCCCGCTGATCCCCAACCGCGATTTGTTTCGCCCACGAATAATGACCCATCTCCTGCCCATGCCATTCGAACGATACCCGATTGAAAACCGCTCCTGAATTCCCATGCACATCCCTGTAATTCGCCATTCACTTTTTCCATAAATACCCGGCTCAGTTTACTTTGTCCCTGGTCACCCACCAGCAATTGTTCTTCAAAGGGACCAAATACACCTTTCGGTATTTTAACAATTTCCGAATTAGAAATACCAAGAATGCCATGTGGTAACCATACAGCCGGTACTTGCAATTCGGGAATATATTTTTTCATTTCAAATTCCGTCATGAATTTTTCATTCACAATATTTACAGGTTGTACCTGCTGACTATCTGAGCCATATTCAATACGTGGATTTACTTTTGCATAAATATCTTCAGGCTTTAATGTTAAGGGAGAGTTTGGCATTGAAGTCCAAACCAAACTGGCCGGATGACCCATAAATGCTCCTTTTTTTACGGGCATTATACTACCCGATCCAACCCAATCACCCTGGTTATCGGTATAAAATAATTCATCGTCAATCATACTAATTCCGCAAGGAGAACGCATACCCGCCGCCCATGGTTCCATAGTGCCATCTTCTTTTATATGAAGTGTCCAACCTCTCCAGGGAACAAAACTTCTTGGGTGCCACCAAACATCCGGGAAACCAAGATTAAGTGTAACGAAAAAAGAACCATCGTTTGCTAATTTCGGACCAAAACTATATTCATGATAATTACCAGAAATCGGCCAGGCATAAATCGTTTCAAACACATCTGCCTTACCATCCATATTCGAATCGTATAAACGCGTTAATTCTCCACGCTGAACTACATAAAGAGAACCATTTTTATACGCTGCACCTAATACTTCGTGTAAGCCGGATGCAAATTTTCTGAAATAAGGTTTTGAACTGGTAGGATTTTCAACAATAAAAATATCTCCTCTACGGGTAGTAACAGCAAGGTCACCATTCGGTAGTGTACAAAGTCCACCAACTTCCAATAATGTTCCTTCAGGAGAACGCACTTTAAGAATTCGAAAAAAATCTTCTTCTTTAGCCGACTCCTGGCAAAATAACGGAGAATAGTAGTTGAAAAGAGAAAAACCTATCAGTACATAATATTTTAATAAAGTTTTCAAAATTGTTGATTTATAAAATTTCATAACTATTAATGCTTTTTAAAAGAGAATGGAATAGATCAGTTTGGTTTTAATGGGAACAAGTAATTCTTTTCTGCCATTTTGTTCGCGAATAAATGGTTTTGTTCCACCCGTATCATCAATTTTTATATAATAAGACTTATGATTAATAAGGTATAACCCATTGGATCGATCCTCAATTTTATCGGATTCGGCCAGGCGAAAATAGAGATTATCAGAACCGCGAGTAACTGATATGACTCGTTGAATACCCTGACGTGAGTCCAATACTTTTGATGCATCACTTATCAAAGCACCAAAAATTAAATAATTGAAAGTGGGTCGATCTTTATCATCTAATGTATATCCTTTTGTCCGAAATCCAGATCCGGTAGTATCCGTTGACCATGGATCATTTATTCCTGCTAATTTTTGTATCGTTACACCGGGATCACCTAAATATTGAATAACTCCTGCGGGTCGTGAAGAACCATCTCCCCTGCTATGCCACATCGGCGTTGCATCTAAAAAACTTCCACGCCACAACTGAACAATTGTACCATTATCCATATCATAAGTGTAATGAATTTTTTGTGGTGTACCTACATTCACTGCGTGAACGACTCTTTTCCCATTCGGTATATCCATAAAACTTCTAAGTATGGTATTTTCTGTAGCATTTATCAGTACAGGATCTGCTTCATTTGAAACGGGATTGATTTCATTACTAATCGTGAATTCTCGTATACCCGGCCCCTTTATAGATACGATGAGTGATGGCTTTGCCCAATCTACATACTTTGAATAAATTACCTGGAATGATATATCCCCCATGGGCAATACTATATTTCCTTTATTATTACCTTGTTTAAAAGGAACAACAACTGTATTATTGATCCAGATACTCCCATTTCCGCCGGAAGCAGCAAGGCTAAATTGATATTCGCCCGCTTCTTCAATATGTAGAGTACCGTTATACCGAATAAGAAATTCGTTATTGGGCAAATCGTTTATGTTCGACGTAAGGTAGGCGATGTTATTTTGTGCAATCGATTTTAAAGATTTATAATCGGGTTCTGCTTTAAAGTTTCCTTTGTAAAGACTATAATTGACTGAACGAATTGATGGTTTTTTTTTATTGAAATTATTAACTACAATATTTCGAAAAGCAACAGTGCCGTGGTCGCCCTGGATTCTTAAAGCATCTTCAGCAATCTCTTGCTCACTCACGGATCCGCGTGTAGGCCCGGAGAGTTCTACGTTTTCATGAATGAGCACTCCATTCAATTCTACCCTCAACATTTTTGCATTTTCAATTTTCGTAGTTCCATTAAACCCAGGTGCCTGGAAAGAAATTTTTAAATGTTGCCAGATGCCGGGTGCGCGACTGGCATTAACACGGGGCGCATGACCATCATAACCTTTTTGGCCTTCCGGCTTGCTATCATTCCATCTTTCATAGATACCACAATTATCGGATGATCTTGGATTTAATACATCCCAGCTATCGAGTAATTGTAATTCATATCTTCCTTGTAAATATATTCCGGAGTTAGAGCCAGGCGCCATCATAAAGTCTAATTCAATATCAATATCGCCGTGCGCAAAATTGGTATATAAATCTTGGTGTACACCTGGCAAAGGTTGGTTTACAATAATACCAGTTCCTTCTGCCAGTACCAGGGTATCTTTGTTGTTTAGATCTGCCCATACCTCGCCGGCTTTATGCCAGTTGGCGCTTACGGCTTTAAAGTCTGCCATTGTATTCAGATCAAGTTTTGTTTGAGCAACCAAACACTGACAAATTCCCAAACAAATGATTAAGCCTGTTTTTTTCATCTTGATTATATATTTATTCAAAATCTGCCGTGACTAATTATTAAAGCTGGATAGATTAATATCAACGGCGTTTTGGTTCATTAATTAATCGCAACCCGAAAGTTAAGTGTTCCATTCTAATAAAATAAAAATTCTGTTTATTTCTGCAATCAGATTACTGATTAAGTAATTAATTCATAAATATTTCATTCGTTCATTGTTTAGAATTGGTGTATAATTAATATGATCAATAAATTTTCATTCAATAGTGCTTGTTAGATTTTGGCAGTTAACGACGTTTTATGTTATTCTTTTACTTACAACAAACACTGCTTTCAATAAAATATTAAAGGAGGCAGTCCCGATTGCTGAACCTGTTTAGTTACAAGTTATCCAAACGAACAGCGTTTTATGATAAGTTAAATGACGTATCTTCCCAACACATTGAATAAAAATTCTTCTGATGGCTGAATCGTTGAGCAAAACTAATAAGATTGGATTGTGGACAAGTACTTCACTTGTTGTAGGAAATATGATTGGTGCGGGTGTTTTTTTAATGCCTACTGCCCTTGCTGCATATGGTGGAATAAGCCTGATAGGCTGGGTATTTTCTTCTCTCGGTGCCTTTTTGCTTGCAAAAGTTTTCAGCAATTTAAGTAAACTGATGCCACTCGCCGATGGTGGGCCGTATGCATATTCTTATAAAGGATTTGGCGATTTTGCTGGTTTCCTCGTTGCGTGGGGTTATTGGATATCGATTTGGTGTACCAATGCTGCCATTGTTGTTTCGTTGATAAGTGCCTTAAGTACTTTTTTTCCCGCGCTTACAACCAATCCACTTTTAGCAGTTGGAACAGGCTTGTCTTCAATTTGGTTACTAACTTGGATCAATACCCTGGGCATTGTAACATCCGGAAAAGTTCAACTGTTCTCTACCATTTTAAAAATAATTCCATTGGTTGCCGTGGCCATTGCGGGTTTATTTTTTATCAAAATCGAAAACTTTATTCCATTTAACAGCAGTGGCGTCTCAGATTTTTCCGCTATTACCACTACGGCAACATTAACTTTTTTTGCGTTTTTGGGCTTAGAATGCGCTACCATTCCCTCTGGAAGTGTTTCTAATCCTTCCAAAACAATTCCTCGCGCAACCATGCTCGGTACCCTGATCGCTACAATAATCTATATTGTTAGTAGTGTAAGCGTAATGGGGATGATAGCTCCGAAAGAATTGCAACAATCGGTTACGCCTTTTGCTGATGCGGCTGTAATTCTTTGGGGTAGCAATGCCCGTTATTGGATAAGTGCTGGTGTTGCCATTGCTGCATTTGGTGCATTAAATGGGTGGATACTGATTCAGGGGCAAATTCCGTATGCCATTGCTAAAGACAAATTATTTCCGCCGGTTTTTGGAAAATTGAGTAAAAAGGGGGTGCCTGTTTCGGGGATCATAATAGGGAGTGTATTAATTTCTCTACTGATGATGATGAATTATACGAAAGGGTTGGGTGAACAGTTTAAGTTTCTGATTTTGCTGACTACCATAACGGTGCTGGTTCCTTATCTATTTTCAACAGCCGCTTATATGTTAATTAAGATAAAGAATAAATCATTGAATGGTGACAAAATTGGAATTCCCTCTATTGTATTAGCCACCTTAGCATTTCTTTTTTCATTATGGGCGATTGCCGGTTCAGGAAAAGAAACCGTTTATTGGGGGTTTATGTTGTTATTGGCCGGGGTACCTTTTTATGTTATTATATTATGGAGAAAAAAACCCTGATTATTAATCAACACAAGTTGGCGATCCATGGGTTACAGCGACCTGTTTTTTTATTGATGGAATTAGATGCTTTCTTTATTAATTTTCTGCATCCAATGAATCGAAAATAATAATTAAAATGAATTTTACCTGCCATTCAGAAACCGGAAAAATAAAATCTGTTTTTATAAAAAAAGTTCAACAGGCCTTCATCAGTGAGGAGCATATTGTTCAACATTGGAAGGCACTAAACTTTTTAAGTAAACCCGATCTTTCGAAGGCTTATTCAGAATATGAAATCTTTCAGTCATGCTTAGAAAGAATGAATATTGAAATTTTTAGTTTGCCTGAAGAGCCATCGGTCAATATGGATTCAATTTATTGCCGCGATGCCGCAATTGCAACAAACAATGGAATGATCATTTGCAATATGGGAAAAGCAGCAAGAATGAATGAACCTGCTGCTGAAACAAAAGCATTTGAGAAAAATGGAATCAATGTGCTTGGAATAATTACCTGCCCTGGCACCCTGGAAGGAGGAGATGTTGCCTGGCTTGATGAGCATACACTTGCTGTGGGCCATACCTATCGCACCAATAAAGAAGGCATCCGGCAATTGACAAAGTTGGTAGAACCATTAGGCGTAACCGTAATTACTGTTCCGTTGCCTCATTATAAAGGCGCCGACGATGTTTTTCATTTAATGTCGATATTGAGCCCGGTAGATACAAACCTTGCAGTAGTTTACTCCCCATTGATGCCCATTGAATTTCGAAATTTATTATTAGATCGTGGTTATTTCTTTGTAGAGGTGCCCGATGAGGAATTTGAATCGATGGGCTGCAATGTACTGGCCCTTGCTCCCCGCGAATGTATAATGGTGGAGGGTAATCCAAAAACTAAAGCAGCTTTGGAGGCGGCTGGTTGTAAAGTATCAACCTATGCTGGAATGGAAATTAGTGTAAAAGGTGGTGGAGGGCCAACCTGTCTAACCCGGCCAATAGCAAGATATAGATCGTAGGACTCAAAAAATGAAATCATCCTCCTTTCAACTTTTTTTTCAAATAAATGCAATTGAAATTTTGCCTTAAAGTTTAAGTTTCCAATTGCTTAGATGCCGGTAGCGAACTCCCCCAGGTTCGCAACTCCCTGGAGTTTCGAACCTATCTAAGTTGGAAACCTAAATAAGTAACCAAATTCAAAGTTTAGGTTTAACACCTGATTCATTAATTGACGGGGGTCGGTAGCGAACTCCCCCAGGTTCGCAACTCCCTGGAGTTTCGAACCTATAAATGTTTTAAACCTAAATTGAGTATTGATTTCTGCTATGAACAGTCAACTTAACAAATCGACCGATTTATCAAAACTACCGGTTTAGAATAGTTGTATTCTTGTCGAAATAATACTGACTCTGCCGGGGTAGATTTTTTATGGATGGTTGCAGTTCACAATAGGCGATTGTTTGCTATTTTGAAATACTATTGTAGTAACGAACAAGCTTCTGTACTTCTGTAGTTTTTTTAAGATTAAGTTTATTAGCTAAGATAAACCCATCAATCTCCGTTTTTTTATCATTCATTAATTCCGCAACAAGCATCTTCTCTCGTTTTAATTCTTTTATTATTCCTCCGGTAAAAAGATAATAGTTACTGCCTTCAACAAATTCTTTTTTTATCTCGCCCGACATATCATATTTAATCGTTTTAATATCTTTATAATACCTTCTAATAAAATCAATTTTCCCTTCGGCCAATACCTCGTAGTAGTAGTTCTCTCCCTGCTTTTCAATTGCAGGATAACCCGATTTAAAAATATATGCAAAACCTTCCTGGGAAAAAAGTAATGAAAAACTGATTTTTTTTACAAGGCCGGGTCTCGGAACCAAAACATTATTCATTGTATCCAGGAAATAAATTTCATTGCTTTCAAGATTGAACTTCGCCTTGATATTCTTGTATTGTTTGCCACTGCTCAAGAGTAGTTCAGCGATAGCCCAATCGGGATGTACGAATGGACTTCCCTCAATATCCGGGCTATACTTGCTTTTCAATAACGAAACGCCATTTTGGTCGGCAACGCCCATTACTCTTCCATTACTGGTGGAACTAAAATCTAATTGAGCCACTGAAGGCAGGAAGAACATCATCAGGCCCGTTAATACGAAGAGATGTATGAAGCGGTTCATAAAAAGACTTTTTTAAAATTAACTAATAAACTGGTATTCTCAGGAAAATGCTAAATACTATCTTAGCTTTTCAATATCGTCATGTCAAAAATCATATCTTCAACAATTAAAAAAATTAACTTCTTTAATTGTATCTATATGACTTTAAAACGAAGAGAGTTCATCAATCTATCTGCCCTGGTAGCAGCAACAGGAGTAGTTTCTACATTTGGTGCAGGTACATCTGATAAGCAGCCTGCTCTTTCGAAAGAATCTTCTGATACAATTCAATCGATGATAAATGATGTGGTTCCAATCTCTGTTCAGGAAAGAGAGGGCTGAATTGAGAAAGCACAACGTTTAATGATTGAACAAAATATAAAGGCATTGGTATTGGATGCTGGTACTTCTTTAAAGTATTTCACTGGTATTTCCTGGGGGCAAAGCGAAAGAACAATGGTGGCAATTATCCCTGCAAAAGGTTCAGTAAAATATATTTGCCCCGGCTTTGAAGAAGATCGCTTTCGCGAACTCATTACGATTGGCAAAGACGTGTATGCATGGCAGGAAGATGAAAGTCCATATAAACTTATTGCAAACACCCTGAAAGATTCTGGTATTTTATCGGGTACAATTGGTATGGAAGAACGGATGCGTTATTTCATATTCGATGGCATTCGAAAAGAAGTTCCCTATTTTAATTATGTAAGTGGCGATCCTATAAGTATCCCCTGCCGGTTGATTAAATCGGCTTCAGAACTTGCGCTCATGCAAAAAGCAAATGATATAACTGTGGCAGCAATCAAAGCCGGTATCAATGGTTTACAGGAAGGAATGTCTCCCGGTGATGTTGCTGCAATTATCTCAACTGCGCATAGGCAAGCGGGTATTAGTGCTGGTGGAGGACTTGTACTTTTCGGGGAAGCTTCAGCATTTCCACATGGCACAACAAAGCCTCAGAAATTAAAGAAAGGAGATATCGTACTTATGGACTGTGGGTGCCAGGTAGAAGGTTATAGTTCGGATATTACGCGAACGGTTGTATTTGGTGCTGAACCAACAAAACGGCAAACTGAAATATGGAACCTGGAAAAGCAATCTCAATTGGCTGGATTTACTGCGGCAAAAATTGGCGCTGCTTGTGAAGAAGTAGATGCTGCTGCACGTAAGGTGATCACCGATGCCAGCTTTGGCCCTGGCTACAAACTACCTGGCTTGCCTCATCGAACTGGTCATGGAATTGGTATGGATGGACATGAATGGGGTAATATGGTAAAAGGAAATAAACTTGTATTGCAGAAAGGGATGTGCTTCAGTATAGAACCAACCATTGCCATCCCTGGTGAATTTGGGGTACGACTTGAGGATTGTGTGTATATGACGGACGAAGGCCCCAAATGGTTTACGTTCACCAGCAAAACTATTAGCGAGCAGTTTGGTTAAATAACCGGAGATCACCATTGTTCAATTTTGAAGGATTCAAAATTCTTTAAAATTTAAGACTAAATGAAGGTATATGTGAATGATATTTCAGTAATCAAATTAGCAAGAGAATTGTTTTTGTATCAAAACGGTTAGTTTTCAATTTACAAACAAATCTAAAGGAGTTATCGAGATGTTTTTGTGTTGGTTTTCCCTGAGGTTTATAACCTGTCGGAGTTGGGAACAGGCTTTTAGAAAATATAAGTATTCAATAGTAAAATTGAAATCACCCTCCATTCAATATTATTCTTAATCAAATTCATCTAAAATTTGTTCTTAAACTTTAAATCTTCAATTGAATAGATCCCGGTAGCGAACTCCCCCGAGTTTACAACTCCCTGGAGTTTCGAACCAACAAGACTTAGAAACCTAAGTACATAAACTAAATCATATTCTTTCAATCTTTTTTCAGCCAAACTCATTTAAAATTTACCTTATTACCTTTTGGAGGTCGGTAGCGAACTCCCCCGAGTTTACAACTCCCTGGAGTTTCGAACCTGGGGCTGTTAGAAACCGCCCTTCAAAAAAGGCCTCATTAGATAGTTTACTGTACATTTGTTTTCTTCCACTAATTATAAAACCATCAATGAATTCAACCATTGCCGCATTAAATGCGCTATTCGACCGGATACCAAGAAGACATTCCCTCGATAACGTAAAGGAAATAAACAATATCGTTGCAGAGTTTGAGACACAGCTTATAAAAATTGAGAGTATCAACGAATTTTTCGAAAAAAATACTGCGATCTTTTTCGAGGATCTTGAAAATGTTCGGTCACTCGTAAAAAAATCTACCGATAATAAAGCTTCCAAAAAAAGTAAGGACAATTTTTTTGATGAGGCTTCTGGCGCATTAAAAGATAGTTTTGAAGCGTTGCTAAAGCTTTGTGCGGATGGAGGAAAATTGAATAATTAAATTTTAATGTAAAAGCCCAGGGAAATTTCATTCCTTCTTGCGGGCATTTTACCTTTTTTGCTGCACTGCAAATCCGAAAAATCGATTGCATAATTCACCGCTTCATTTTGTAACTGAATTAGTATCTTCATCCATCTACTAAAAATAACTGAATGAAAAAGATTTTTTTACTTGCCTTTATATACCTAATTGCGCTCGGTAGCTACAGTCAAAAGAAACCGGTAACAAAAGCGATGACAGCTTTAACTGAATCCACCCCGATAGTAAACATCAATAATTATTTTAAGACTTTGAAATGGAGAAATATCGGACCATTTCGCGGAGGCAGATCGGTTAGTTCCTGTGGAGTTATTGGCAACCCACAAACTTATTATATGGGTACCACAGGTGGTGGTGTTTGGAAAACAGAAAATGCAGGATGGACATGGACCAATATTTCGGATGGCTATTTCAAAACAGGTTCTGTTGGAGCAGTAGCCGTAGCAGAAAGTGATCCCAATGTGGTTTATGTAGGAATGGGAGAACATGCGCCACGCGGAGTTATGACTTCGTATGGAGATGGTGTTTATAAGTCGACCGATGCCGGGAAAACCTGGAAGAAAATGGGATTGGATTTAACCAGGCAAATTTCTTATATCCGTATACATCCTCAAAATCCGGAGATAGTTTATGTAGCGGCACAAGGGGCATTAAATGGTGCAGGTGAGGACCGTGGTATTTATAAATCAACTGATGGAGGGATCAATTGGAAAAAGATTTTGTATATCGATGAGAATACCGGTTGTGCGGATTTAAGTATGGACATGAATAATCCAAGAATTTTATATGCTGCTATGTGGGATCACCGTAGAACGCCCTGGCAAATGCGCAGTGGTGGTAAAGGAAGTGGTTTATATAAATCTACGGACGCCGGTGAATCATGGACCAAAATGGAAAAAGGACTTCCAAAGGAATTAGGCAAGATGAGTATAGCCGTTTCCAAAGCGAATAGCGAAAAAGTATATGCGCTTATTGAAAGCGATACTGAAAAAGAACAAGGTGGTTTATTTGTTTCGATGGATGCGGGTAAAACGTGGAACCGCATTAGTAAGGATCACCGGCTTGTACAAAGAGCCTGGTATTATATTGAAGTGTTTGCCGATCCGCAAAACGAAAATATTGTTTATGTGCTTAGCTCACCAGGATTAAAATCTTTTGATGGTGGAAAAACCTGGAGCAATATACGCGGAACCCATGGCGATTATCACCAGTTGTGGATTAACCCCACCAACAATAAGAATATGGTGATTTCCAATGACGGTGGTGCAGCTATTACATTTAACCAGGGAGCAACCTGGAGTGCACAGAATACTCAACCAACTGCTCAATTTTATCGGGTGAATGCAGATAATCTCTTTCCTTATAATATATATGGTGGTCAGCAGGACAATTCATCGGTGATGATTGCGAGCAGAAATACATCCGGTTATTCTATTGGTGAAAAGAATTGGGTTTCTTCTGCCGGGGGTGAAAGTGCCTTTCTTGCGTTTAACCCGGATGACCCACGCTTTGTGATGGGAGGAAGCTACCAGGGAACAATAGGTGTAAAAGATAGAAATTCAGAGGAAGAAAGATCAATTATGGTAGCGCCTATTCAATATCAATCTCTTCAGCCGAAGGATATGAAGTATCGCTTTAACTGGAACGCTCCCATTATCTGGTCGCAACATGAACCCAATACTTTTTATCATGCGGGAAACCGGCTTTTTAAAACAACAGACCTCGGTAAATCTTGGGAAGTAATTTCACCTGATCTTACCCGTCATGATACTGCCCATATGGGTATTAGTGGGTATCCCTATACAAATGAAGGTGCTGGTGGAGAAAATTATTGTACACTGGCTTACGTGAAAGAATCTTCACACGAAAAAGGGGTGCTTTGGACCGGTAGTGATGATGGTATTGTGAGTTTAACAAGAGATGGTGGCAAAACATGGAACAATGTAACGCCGGTTGGAATGGATGAATGTTTGGTGAATTGCATTGAAGTATCTCCCTTTGATAAAGCCACAGCTTATATTGCAACTACACGCTATAAATTTAATGACTTCACACCTGCATTATACAAAACAACTGACTACGGTAAAACATGGACCCGAATAAATAATGGGATACCTACTGGTGCCTATACCAGAGCAATACGCGAAGATGATGTTCGAAAAGACTTATTATACTGTGGAACAGAAACGGGTTTTTATATTTCCTATGACGGCGGCAAACAATGGAACCAACTACAGTTAAATTTTCCTGTAACACCGATTACAGATTTAAAAGTGCATCATGGCGATTTGATTGCTTCTACTATGGGCCGTTCATTCTGGGTACTGGATGATTTACCCCTGCTACGTTATTATGATAGTAAGAATAATAAAAATGAGTTAGTTGTTTATACTCCCGAAGACGCCTATAGAGTGTCGGGTTACAGTGCATTGGATAATTCTTCGTCGCCCGACGATGAAGAAGAAGAATCCAGCGGTACAAGTGGAAGCAATCCATCAACCGGCGCGGTAATTTTTTACCAGTTACCAGAAAAAAAAGATACATCTGTTTCTTTAAGCCTTGACATCATAGATGATAAAGGAGTTATTGTTCGTCATTATGATGATAAAGAAGATGAACATTTTATTTCCTTTCCTGGTGGACCATCACCGAATCCTTTAATACCAAAGGGTTCTGGATTGAATCGCTTTGTTTGGAACATGAGGTGCCCTACTCTTCCGGGTGTTCCTTCAGTTTATATTGAAGGTGCATACGACGGTAGAAAGGCGGCGCCTGGAAATTATAGCGCTCTATTGAAATATGGAAAAACGGAGAAAAAAGTTTCATTCAAAATTCTACCGGATCCAAGGATAAACGCTTCTGCCGCTGAGTATGCAGCGCAACAGGAATTAGGTGAAAAGATTGAATCGGGTATAAAAGAAATTCATGAAACTGTTTTGCGCATTCGTAAAATAAGGAACCAACTACATGAAGTAGTAGAGTTATTAAAAGATAATAATGATTTAAAAGTAATAGTTGATTCTGGCAAAAAAATTATGACCAAACTTCAACAATGGGAAGATGAGATCGTTCAAAATAAAGCACAGAGTAACGACGACATCATAAATTTCATCAATAAGATAAGTGCTGATTATATTTTCGTAAAAGGAGAAATGGATGTTAATATTCCATTTGTTACCTCGGGCCAAATCCAACAGTATGAGAAATTAAATAGTGATTGGCAAAAACTAAAATCAACAATTAATGGAATACTGTCAAAAGATGTTGCTGATTTTAACGCTCTTTGCAGAGAAAAGAAATTGGAAAAGATAATTATCCCAGGTAAATAACAAACAATAAATTTTAATAAAGTAATATCGCTGTTTAAAATAGAGATACTACTTTATGTCTGGTAATTAATCTTCGGAATTTCATGAACACCATTTAAACGGCTTTCGTTATCGTTTCTGTGATTTGTTTTAGCTTATCCTGTATTTTTCTGCCTTTTGGAAAATTATAGAATTCAACAAGCAATTCAAGTAGCTCCAATTGTACATTCTTTTTATTTTTAGAACCTGCTTTTTGCCAGAGTTCAATAAATTTATTGCTTACTGTTTCAATACCCGGACTGCCTGTTAATAATAGTAAACTCAATTCTGCAGTTGCACTTACCGTCATATCCCAATAGTCGGGATCCTGGCTTAATTCCTTTTTCTGTAATTGATAGATTGTCTTTTTAATTGTTGACAGATCTGGAACCTGGTATTTTTGTGCGCTAATTTTCTTAACCCATTTATGGCCTTGCAATTGAAAAATGAGTGCTTCAAGAATAACCCAATTCGCAAAAGAATATAATTCAGCTTCGCCTCCAAGCTTCCATGCTTTTTGATAATAAAGGGCTGCTTTTTCTAATAATTTTATACGCGCTTTTGTTTCTTTTATAATATAAGCTTTCCGTTTGTACGCACTTCCCATTAAAATAAATCGCCTGGGCGTTTCTGAAATTTCAGCCAGCTTATTTAAATTATCAATCGATTTGTCAATGCCCTTTAAGTATAACGTTGGATTTTTTGGATCCATCCTATATTCTTTTAGCATTTGCTTTGATAAAATATTTTGAAACTTCTCGAGCGAAGTAACGGAATAATTAGCCTTGTCTTCGTTGAATAGCTTTATAAAAATATCTATCGCAATTTTATATTCACTGAATTCAACATAAGCAGACGCCTCTTTTTCTTTTATCTCAGGAGTTTTTACCTGATTGTTTTTGATATCTTCAGAAACCAATAACAAATGTTTATATAAATCATCCTGATTATAAAATGTTATTTCTGATTTACTAATAATATCATCTAATTCATTTTCTATTTGTTGCGCTAGTTTTCCCACACGCCTTGTTGACCCGGTTTTTTCTGTTTTAATGACGGGAACATTAAACTTATAATGAGGATCGCCATAGCATTGAAAGGCACCCCAGGTATTGGAATAACGGTAATTATTATAAATTCGCTCTCTTGCAATTTTTACGGCATCTCCAAACGAATCATTGTTATCCAGCATTCTTTGATAAAAAATAGTAGCAAATTCAAGGGCTGCATTGTCATCTACTTCCCATCCCGAAACAATAACCGCTTTTACTCCATCCTTTATCAATTGTGTTCCGATATTAGCTGCGAGTTTAAATCGATTCGACGACAGCTCTTCGGCAAATGGATTTATTCGTCCTAAATGACAACAATTGATAAACATAAATTCTGGAGGGCTGGATAATTTCGCAAATTCAAACGGTGTAAGGAGTAATGGCTCATTCTTTCCTTTTTTCTTTCCGATCAGCATTCCTGATTCATAGGGATTTGTTGCGTTAAAAATACCATGCCCTGCAAGGTGTACAATTTTATAGTCCTGTTTAAAAAGTGCCGTAATAATTTCATCACTGTCTCTTCTTATCAACGGTGTTCCAATCGATAAATCATATTTTTTAAGTGTTTCATAAACAGACTCGCCTTCTTTTTTAGCGCCATCTAATTGTTTGGCTTTTGTAAATCCTTTTAAATTCGGATCGCCTACTATCAATACATTATTTGTTTTTACGGGTGTGTTTACAGTTTTGTATTCAGAAATAGCGAGCTGCCTGATCATACCTGCTCCAATACATAGTGGTTTATCCGTTTCCGCGCCTGTTTGCAATAATTCCCATGGAAAAGAAGCAGTAAAACTATCCAGCACCCACAATACCGGGGCATTGCGGCGAATGTTTTCTTTAAAATCATTTGGAATCAGCAATTCAAAAATAGCGCGTGCTTTTTCAAATGACCAATCTCTCTTCAATGAAATATCTTCTAACAATGTTTCTATTAATTCAAGATTATTGTATAAATCCTGTTGCTCTTCCCGTGCTGTATTGGTGGAAGAATAAAAAGAAAGTATCGTAGGATTTTCAGGTTGCCCGGTATTTTTTTTCAATACGCTCAATCGCTGCCACCAGTCGGAAGACGCATCGCCCAACAATCGCTTTCTTGCTCCCAATAACTGTTTTAGTTTTTGTTCTTTCCAGGCAATATTTAACGTATCGCTGTTGCCAAACATTAGTTTATTCGTGCTTAGAAAACATTGTATGGCTTTATCTTCAAACAATTCAACAAATTCTAACTGATCCACGTACAAATTATCGCGGCCGGTTAGTGCAATAACTTTCGCATTAGCATTGGCAATTCCCTGCATAATAGCACGGCAGGAGGTTTCAATCGAAAGGCCACCATACCCCGCTCCGATTAATAAACTGGAAAGCCCGATTTTTTGTGGCTGCTGACCCGGTTTCCCTGTATTGCTTGCATCGAAATTATCTTTACAACAAGAAAGTAAATAATTTTCTACTGCTTTTTCTATCGTTAACATTAATTGGTTTGCGCTTAAATATTCGACCTGTCCCAGACCAGCAACAATGCTACCAATAAAATGATTTTTACGCGGCGACAAAAATATTTCGCTACTTCCAATGTTGTCAGGGTAAATACCTAATGCATGTTTTAACGACAGGGCACTGTCGAGGTATTTGTCGGCAACATATTCAGCATTCATAATTCCGTCCTTGGCAAAGTGACCTAGTAATAAAGGATAGGCACTGTGCATAAGATCACCGTAGCTTACACTTACTTTCAAAATGGAAGAGGCCCTTTCTGCCGAAGCTACTGGCTGTTGATAGCCAAGTAGTGATGCTTCAATAGTATTTTCATTTGTTTCAAATTCAAATTGTTCTTTGTCCGAAAAAGACCTCCGGTTTTCAGCAATCAATGCAGGTGCTTTTCTAAATTCAATATCTTCTGTTCTGCCTGAATCCATAATTTCTTTGATCCCCCGGAATAAAAACTCTTTGGTTGCCAATCCACCATGTGATACATTAACATAATAGAGCGATTTTTCGCGGTTAAGCTTTGCTGGTATACCAGATTCCCAGGTAACACTTTGATCTCCTTCTTCAGTATTTATAAACTTCAATTCATTGTCTTCAATAGAATATCCTTTTTGAGTAGATTTATCTTTTCCGGCAACATAAACAATATTGGAGTAATCAAGGGTATCAACGGCATCATTAACGGAGGTTTTGAATTGCTTAAAACCTTTTAACAGTTCATCGTCGGGAATAATCCAGTTCAATCCGGTTACCTGCTGAAATAACTGCCATTCGCTTCTCTTCGAAAAGTCTATATCCTTCGTACTAACCGGTAACAGATTTAATAATCCGGGATATTTTGAGAACATATCTATCAATTCATCAGTTGTATGGCTGAAATCGATATTATTTATTTGTTTCATCATTGAATCCTTCCCGGCTAATACATAAGGAATGCGGTAAGAACCCAACCAGGGAGTACCCAACATCAGGAACCTGAAATTATCCTGGCTGTTTAGCATTTTCCATGTACCGGAGTGATTAATCATTAAATCTCGCACGATCAATCCTCCCATTGAATGTGCAATAATTTTAATGGGTTGTTTAAGTTTCGATAGTTCGATAATTTTTTCGTTTAATTTTTTCCCCGATTCGGTTACGGATAATCGCCAGTCGAATGGAAAAACCAATACTTCATAGTCAGCAGATAAAAATTTAAATAATTTGTTATACGCAGTTTTAATTAATGCTGTTGCTTTTACATTTTTTGCATTAATATGAATTTTCCGAAGCCCACCTCCAACAAAACGGAGATAATTAATCCATACATGATCACTATCCTGTTCAAGTACCGAACCCATGATACCCGGCAATAGAATTATAATTGGTTTTTCTCCTTTAATTTGTTCGGGAAATAAGCGGCCGCCTTCCAAGCCGAATATGCCTCGATTAGCATCTTCAATCGAAGGAACTGCACGTTCACTGAATGTTGGAATTTTTGTACCGGAAGTAAACAATGCGGCGCGTACAGCATCACTCGTTTTTTTATTCTTGAAATAACTAAAATGATTAACCTCTCCCCCTTCATCAAAGAAAAATTGTATTGGCTCTTTTCTTTTAGCTCCCTGGTACATCGATTCCGTATCAACCACCATATCATTGTGTCCACGGAATACCAGCTTTAAAAGCAATACGGCGAGCCCCCGCAAACTTAAACTAAGTTTACTGTTGCCTGCTATTACGATTAACTGATTATTAAATCCTTCAAGGGTTCCCTGGTTAAAATTCGGAGAATTTAATGCTTTATTGAATATAGATTTTGGATTCTGTACTTCAAGGCCCGGTAAAATATCAGGATCATTTTTGCCATCCAAAACAGCACCAATAAGCGCTTTTACCACTTCGATAACAGGTGCCGCCGGCCCCGACACAACGGCCAATAAATTGAGCAGTACATTTAAAAAGAAATCTACCCGATTTGAGAGCAGTGAAGTACCTCTTCCCGGACAAGCAATCCGAATAAATTTTTCAATAATAATTTTCTTTTTCAGAATTTCTTTATTGATTTCCGCCATCATGGCAAGGTCTGCTTTCCTTCCCTGCGTAGTTAATAAAGTAAATACTTCCGGTGGGAAGCCGACTGCGTTTTCTGAAAACCGCACCAGTAATTCACCAACTAAGCCTCCCCGTGAGGTAGATATGATTTGCAGTTTAGCTCCATTCGGCAATTGTTGCAAGAGTTCGAGTGTATTATGAAAGGGGCTTTTAGTTAATGATTCATGTTCAAAACAAAAAAGATTATCCGGGAAACGGTCAGTTATTTCTTTCCACAGATCGCTACCTTTTAAATCTTTAAACGATTTTTCGGTTGATGCCGCAGTTCCATGCAATAACAGTACTGCCGATGAACCTGGGTTCATAGCTTTGCCAGTAGTAAAATTAAAAGAAGCATCTAACGAATACAACCCGCTTCTTCCATCCAATACTTTTCGTTCAAGATCCGCCGCAATCTTTGCAACTCCTTTTCCCAATCCTTTCTTCACAAATATGTTTAAAATCTTAATGGCAATTCTTCCAAACAAACCTCTTGAATCATCACTTGCTTCAATGAATAAAGGAAGTTCAGGAGTGTCAGTAAAAGATCGGTTTTTGTCATCCAGTTCAGGAAATACTTCCATCAACGTATTTCTATCGCCGAACCAAATGGTATCATCTTCAAAAACCAGTTCAATGGATTCATCATCTTTTAATGCAACTATTTGTTCTTCGGAACTTGAGCGCTGGGAACTCAGTGTGTATTGCTCCTTTAGTTGTAAATATTCGCCGCTTTCCCGGGAAGCAATTTGTTCATCACTTGCTTTCTGACCATAAACTTTAAGCCTGGTAAGTTTGGTAGTGCTTTTTGCCATAGGAAGATTTATTAAGGTTACTTGAAATTAGTAAATGTGGATTGGGTAATCATCAGTTTGCGTAACAATATTATTGCAGGGGCGGATCAAACCTGGAACTAAAGCACGGAGTGTTGGAATACTGAAAAACCGTGATAACACTGTAAGAATAGCAACTAAATTTACGGAATTGTTTTACTAAAACTTATACCCTAAAGGGGGTAGTTTTATACATTGTGGTAGAAGTATAATTATTAGCCTGTATGCTTATGGTTTGTAATACCGATAATCAAATTAATATTTGGCGGATTGGATCCTTGTATTTACCGGATTAATTGAACGACATATGAATTATTGACTGGTAAGATTCTGTATTTTTTCAATAAGCTTAATAATCATTTTTGCTTTTCCCTTCAAACCGCTTTCGCTGTTGATGCGTATTTTTTTAGATTCATGAAATGGCATATTCCGGGAAAAATTCATGCTTAAATAATAATAGTAACGGCTGTTGGTAGAATGTTGAACAGTTGTTTCGTAGTGATCTATTGATTCTGCAATTTCATACCGTGTGGTTCCACCTGGTTCTGGAATCGCCCGCATAATCTGCCTCGTTACAGGAGTCTCCTTAACTCTGGGAATCACATAATCTGACTGATCATAGGTTAAGGATAAATCAATTATAAAGTCTGCATTGAAACCAGTTTTTGTACTATCAAAACTATGGATACAATAAACTATCCTGGAATTTTTATTAAGATAATTTAAGTGTGATACTAAGGTGTCAATGGGATAATCATCAAAAAAGGAAGTGTCGGAAGAATAAATAGCTACCGTTTGAATTTTTACGAAATTATTTTGCAGCGCTTGAGTATTTGCAGAAGGGTTGTTTAAAAGTAGCATTAAATATAAACTACTTAGAATTGTATTCATATAGATGATGTTAGTTGCTAATAAAGTTAACAGTAGCAATGAAAAGTATTTGTTAAAAAAATAGAAGTGTTTTTTTAATCAAACCTTTTTACAGGTAAAAGTGATTAGAAAATACAATTGGTTGGGATGAAAAAAAGTACTCTGTAGAAATAGAATTAAAAGTTCCAATATGGAATTTAAGAGTAAAGAATTTTAACTTTTTTTTTGTTTAATCTACCACTTCATAAACCATAAGGGGAACCGATTTGTTCTTAAAGCTGACTTCTCCGATTTTCCGGCAATTAAAAGACTCTTTTATTTTTAAATACGTTTGCTCACTGATAGCTATTTGCCCAGGACCGGCAGCAGTCTGTAATCGTTGTGCTATATTAACGGTATCGCCAATAACGGTATAATCTAATCGCCGAAGACTTACAGACCCTATATTACCAGAAATCATTTCTCCGCTATTGATACCTATTGAAACTTTAGGTGTAAATGAATCGTGAGCATCCAACGCAGGCATGCTATTGATTTTAGATCGAACAGCAAGGCTGGCATCAATAGCCCGGTCTAAATGGAATTCACCTTTAAACACAGCCATAATAGCGTCGCCAATAAACTTATCAATATATCCACCCTGGGCAATGATTTCCTTTACCATTACATCAAAGTAGTTATTCAGCAACTTTACCACAGTATCAGCGGGGGCTGTTTCACTGATGGAGGTAAAACTACAGATGTCAATAAATACAATGGTTGCTTCCACGATTTCATTCGCCATTAAAGAAGTTTCAAACTCGCGGCTACCCATGAAATTGAGTACCGTTTCATCCACATACATTTTTAGTATGTTATTTTCTTTAAGTGCCTTGATCGTTTCCCGAACCTGGAGAACATGCTTAATTGTTTTTTCCATGGTAAGGGTCAGGTCTTCAAAATTTATCGGCTTTGTAATAAAATCGAATGCCCCGCGATTCATGGCAGTGCGAATATTTTCCATATCTCCGTAGGCAGACACAATAACTGATTTTATAAGAGGGCTCGATTCGCTTAACCGGCTCAGTAAGGTTAACCCATCCATTTCCGGCATATTGATATCGCTGAGTACAATATCCACATCAGGATGCATGTGAATTTTTTCCAATGCATCATTACCGTTTATGGCAAAGATGAATTCATATTTCTGCTCCCGTATTTTCTGCCGAAATTTTTGCTTGATGAGCATTTCTAAATCCGTTTCATCGTCGGCCACTAAAATTTTTGCCATCAGCCTTGAAATTTAAGTTTTTCTTTAAGCAGGTTAAAGTCAACAGGCTTGGTTAAAAAATCATCCGCACCTAATTCTTTTGCAATTCTATAATTTTCTTCATCGCCATATGCCGTTATCATCATAACTACAGGGGGTGGTTTGTGATATTTCTTTTTGATATGTTCTAATAACTCAAGTCCACTCATGCCAGGCATGTTGATGTCAGATAAAATTAATACGGCTTCGTGTTCATGCTGTGTTAAGTAAAAAAGTGCATCTTCTCCTGAAAAGGCAAACGCAAAATCCATTTCTTTACTTTTAATTTCTTTTCTGAACCGCTGTTCAAATAATAACTGGACATCTTTTTCGTCGTCGACTACTAATATTTTCATAAACTCTGTCATCGATTTAATGCGGTAAAAGAATTATAAATTCAGCTCCCTTGCCTACGGCTATTTTAACCGTTAATTCACCCCCATGAGCTTTTATGATATCGTAACTTAAACTCAATCCCAACCCTGTTCCCTTTCCGGTAGGTTTTGTTGTAAAAAACGGTTGAAATATTTTATCTATTATAGCTTGAGGAATACCCGGACCATTATCACGAACAGAAATCAAAATCCTATTGTCCATTTTTTTTGTACTTACCCAAACGGTAGGGTTATGTTTATGTTCAGTGTCTTTCAATCCCCTCCCGATATTTTCGGGAGAGAGCAGCGGAGCAGCGTAAAATGCATTGGTAATTAAATTTAATATCACGCGGCCTATATCTTGTGGAATGACATCTATGGCACCTATTGTTTCATCATAATCAGTTTTCATGGTAGCATTAAAAGACTTGTCTTTAGCCCGTAAACCATGATAGGCCAATCGGAGATATTCATCTGCCAGCGCATTGATATCTGTGGGTTCTTTTATTCCGCTGCTGGTGCGACTATGCAGCAGCATCCCTTTTACAATACCATCTGCTCTTTTACCGTGATGTAGTATTTTCTCAAGGTTGTGCTGAACATCTTTGGCAATTGTTTTTACTTCACTAATATTTCCTTTATTTGCCTCGTCTACCATTTCATTAATTAATTCACTGCTTACTTCCGAAAAATTATTTACAAAATTCAACGGGTTTTGAATTTCATGTGCAATACCAGCCGTAAGTTCTCCAAGCGAAGCCATTTTTTCTGATTGAATAAGCAGGGCCTGGGTAGATTTAAGTTCATCCAGTGCATGTTGTAATTCTTCCGTTTGCTTTCTTAACGTTGCTGTACGTTCTGTAACCTGAATTTCTAACTGTGCTTTTAAAGCTTCAGTGATTTTATATTCCTTTTCTTTTTCCTGTGTTTTTAGTTTTTCTTTTTGAAGTGCTTTCTTTTGCCGGTTGTTAATGATCAGCATAGCAATCATCCAAATGATGGCGAAAACCAGGGCAATATCAAAGAAAGCTTCCCATCTATTATAGAAGCGAACATTTATTTGTTCTACCGCATCACCAATCACCACAAATAAAACAAATGGCGTAACCGCAACCATAATGATTTTTGCTGGCTTAAAATCCGCAAGGGTATAAATCAAAAAGAGCAATACCAATAGCAACGCATGGGCCGCCCACATGGTAATTTGCCGGGTATGTGGAATGGTTACATCAATTACGATTAAGGAAAAAGCTATCCCCGTACCGATTGCTAATACCCTGCTCCATTTCGGCAATACAGTAACGGGTTCCAAATTTTTTCGCAGGTAATTAAAAAGAATAATTGCAAGTATAACCTCTAAATACATAGTTGATTTGGTGAAATCTATTAATATGAGATAAGCAAGATAATCATAAAATTCCTAAAATGTTTTCCTCTTAAGACCTATCCTTGTGGAGCCGTATAAATTGTCTGAATCACAGATTTGCACAGATGGACGGATTGCACGGATTTCAAAACTACTCTTGTTCGATTTCATCCGTGTAATCTTTTACTCCTATTAATCAGTGATTCAGACAAGGGTAACTGAATAATAAAAGCTGCACCCTCTCCCCCATTCGTCTCTACCTTCAATTCCCACCATGTGCTTTTACAATGTCATAAATTGTTTGAATCACAGATTTAAATGGATTTATGGATTGCACTGATTTAATTTCAAGGTACCAGCCTTTTTTATAACTTATCAACTATTCCATCGGTGTAATCATTTAATCCCATCAATCAGCGATTCAGACAATTTATGGATTGCACAGATTTTATTATCCTAACACAAGACGTTTAAAAGTTAGGCTTTTGCTTCCAAAGTTGATTAACAAACCAACTTCAAGTTTGTAAGCTTTTAAATAGTTTAATATTTGAGCAAGATGTACATCTTCAAGCTGAATGATGGCTTTTAATTCCACTAAAACTTTTCCTTCCACTACAAAATCTGATCTTCTTGTCCCAATAGGTTCCCGTAATTCTTTATAAAATATATCTTGCTCAATTTCTCTGGCAAAGGTTAACCCGGCTTTTGATAATTCCCAAGCCAGGGCTCTTTGATAAATAACTTCCTGAAAACCGTTGCCCAAAAACTTATGGACTTCAAATGAAGCACCTATGATTTTTTCAGTTATATCCTTATATTTTAGTTCGGCCATTGTATTAATCTTTGAAATCATTTAATCTCATCAATCTGCGATTCAGACAACAGGTAATTGAATAATAAATTTGCTTCATCCTTCTTTTATTTCCCCGCCATGTGCTTTTACAATATTATAAATTGTCTGAATCACAGATTGCCACGGATCTATGGATTTCATTGATTGGCTTATGTTGTTCATCTGTGTAATCTTTTAATCCCATTAATCTGTGATTCAGATAACAGGTAATTGTATAATAAATTTGCTTCATCTTCTTTTATTTTCCGTCCATGTGCTTTTACAATATTATAAATTGTTTGAATCACAGATTGCCACGGATTTATGGATTTCACTGATTGGCTTATGTTGTTCATCTGTGTAATCTTTTAATCCCATTAATCTGTGATTCAGATAACAGGCAATAAAATAGTAAACTCACTTCCTTCTCCTTCCTTTGTTAGTACTTTCAATTCTCCACCATGTGCCTTCACTATATCATAACTCAAACTCAATCCTAGTCCTGTTCCCTGGCCTGCGGGCTTAGTAGTAAAGAAGGGTTGAAAAATTTTATCCAATACCTTTTGCGGGATGCCATTGCCGTTGTCTTTTACGCTTATCAAAACTTTATTGACTCCTTTCTTTGTGCCTACTTCAATGGTTGGTTCGAATCCTTCAATGTTTTGTTTGGCTTTCTCATTAACTGTATAAAAAGCATTCGTAATCAAATTCAAAATCACTCGTCCAATATCCTGCGGGATGGTATTAATATCGCCGATAGTTTCATCAAAGTCAGTTTTCATAGTGGCATTGAATGTTTTGTCTTTTGCCCTTAATCCATGATAGGCTAATCGTAAGTATTCATCTACCAGTTTATTAATATTAGTAGGCTCCTTAATTGCATTCTTTGTACTGCGACTGTGTTGTAACATTCCCTTTACAATATCTCCTGCCCGTTTACCGTGGTGGTTTACTTTCTGTTCATTCTCTTTAATATCCCGGGCGATTTCTTTTGTTTTATCATAATTTCCATCATTAATTTCCTGTTCCATTTCATCAATTAATTCGATATTTATTTCAGAAAAATTATTAACGAAATTTAAGGGGTTTTGAATTTCATGGGCAATGCCAGCGGTGAGTTCACCAAGCGATGCCATTTTTTCTGATTGGATAAGTTGGGATTGGGTAGATTTCAGCAACGTTAGTGTATTTTCTATTTCTTTCTTTTGACTCTTTAATAACGAGTTTGATTTTTGCTTATTCCGATAACCAATAAAAGCAACTACTGTAAGCAAAAATGCCAAAACCAGGCCTATAATTAATCCAATTTGTCTTGTCCTGGCTAATTCGTCTTTCACTTTTTGCTGTGCCACTTGTATCTGCTGTTTCCTATCAAATTCATAATTCATGGTAAGCTCGATGCTCTTCCGAATATTATCTTTACTTCGTGCCGAATCAATTATCTGTACGGCAGTTTTATAAGTTTCCAGGGCCCTGCTATAGTTTTTTGTTTTTTCGAAACAAACGGATAGCTGCTTATAAACTTCCCCATTATCGATGTCGTAAATATCTGACCCTTTCATTGCTAAAAAACCTTTTTCATAAAAAGGGATGGCTGCGGCGAAACTACCTTTTAGCCTTAAAATGTTACCCATGCTGGAATATGCCTGGTAAATATTTAAGGGTTGCGCTGATGAATCAGCAATCGAAATTGCTTTTTTTGCCAATGCTTCTGCTTCTGCGATCTTATTAGTATAGGCTAAGGCTGTGGCGGCCTTTGACAGGCTGGCGGAGTGAATACCCTGGTCTCCCATGGAGGCACCCAAAACGGCGGCTTTCATTGCAAATTCATTTACCTCGGACCATTTGTTTTGCTTTACGTACATAGAAGCAAGATTGCTATAGCCATACAATTCAACATTAATAAGTGTATTTTTTTTTGCCAATTTAATGGCATCCAAGTAACTTTTTTCAGCTCTCGCTGAATCGCCCATATTAGAAAAGGTGTTTCCCATATTCATGATCGTGTAAGCTTGCTGCACTTCGTCCATATTTTTTTCAGATATTTCCAGCGCTTTTTGCTGATACAATAATGCTTGCGGATAATTTGATTGTTGCTGGTATGCAATGGCAATATTGGAATAGGGATTACCTAATGACTTTGTTTTGCCTGTGCGTTCATAAATTCCTATAACCTTTTCATAAAAAATAATTGAGGAATCGTATCTGGAACGCATGCCAGACATCATACCTTTCGTACTATAAAATTCAGCGAAATCCAGTGAGTCTTTTGTTGGCTTTATGAATGGTTCTAAAAAATTTAGCTGTTCTTCAGCTAG
The DNA here is from genome assembly GCA_031378605.1 of Chitinophagaceae bacterium. Classification (GTDB taxonomy): domain Bacteria; phylum Bacteroidota; class Bacteroidia; order Chitinophagales; family Chitinophagaceae; genus Endoryza. The sequence continues at coordinate 35,337 of JANNEK010000448.1, forward strand.
TCCGTAGGCCCCTTTATAGCAATAATTGTTTGCCAGTTTTAGCCGAAGTCGTAGTTCTGCTTTGTAGTGATTGATCTGCTGCGCGGTTTGAAGAGTTTTCTTGCCCAGGCTGATAGCAGAGTCTAGATTTATCGCGCCGAGTATATCCATTTTCAGCATAGCAAGTTTTATCCTATCCGTGTCTGAAGTGGCCTGGATAATCAGACGATCAAGGCTGTCAAGCTTTTTGTTTTGCGCAATAACTGCTTCCATAGAAAAAAAACAGCATAGAGTCAATAAAAAAATCTTCATAGTCAATTGTGGTTGATATATCATGTGAAATATATTTATTTAGAATTTGAAATTAAATTTTACTTCCCTTAGCAACAGGATTAGGGATGGTATAAATCCACGTTCATACAGCAGGCAATTGAATAATAACAAACTCAGTTCCCTTACCTTTCATTGTTGCTACTTTCAATCCTCCATCAAGGGCCTTCGCGATTTCATAAATTGTCTGAATCACCCCGACCTGTCTGATAGGAAGGGATTTGCACGGATGAAGAGATTTCACAGATTTTATTTGCGCATGTATCATTTGCATTTCACTTATCTGTGCAATCTTTTAATCCCATTAATCAGTGATTCAGACATCTGGTAATTGAATAATAAACTCACTTTCTTTACCCTTCTTCTTTTCCGCCTTCAACTCTCTGCATACGCTTTTATGATATCATCGTATAAACTCAATCCTAATCCTGTTCTCTGCCCGGTGCGCTTGGTGGTAAAAAATGGTTGAGAGGTTTTATTTAATATCACACTTTTTTATTTAACCCGAAGCAAGTAACTCCATTAACTTATAATTAATGTAATAGGTTATTCTGCCAATTTTCTGTGTTTTTAAAATGCCCGCATCAACCAATTTTTTCAACCATACTGCTGCAGTCTGCCGGTGGGCTATTTTCTTTTTTGCGAGTAATTCTATTTTTAAATAAGGTAAGGTGAACATCAGCTTCAGTAAATCATAACTGAAAGATGTACCCAGAACCTTTTTCATTTGTTTTTCATACCCATCACGAAGTATCAGCATTTCTTTTATTTTTCTAGTAGTCAGCTTTGCTGTTTCGCTTAAGGCAGTGAGCAGATACATTATCCAATCATGCCAGTTATTTTTTTCCGTAATACCTCGCAGCAATTGATAATACTCCGTTTTATGTTTTATGATATAGGAACTTAAATACAACACCGGTTGTGAAAGCAACCCCTGCTGAACTAAGTAAAGGGCATTGATTATTCTTCCGGCCCGGCCATTACCATCGGCAAAGGGGTGAATTGCTTCAAACTGGTAATGAATCAATGTCATTTTGATTAATGAATCCAGGGATGAGAATTCATCGTCATTAATAAATTTTTCCAGGGCAGCCAGTTTTTTCCGTATCACTTCTTCACAACAGGGCGGAGTATAAATGACTTCGCCATTAATTGCATTTTTAAGCGCAGTGCCCGGCATGTTTCTTATTCCGGCTTTATTTTGTTTAATGGTTTGAACTATCTCGACCATTGTTTTCACCATCAGCAGATTTTTTTGCGACTGCATTTTTTTTAGCCCCGCATATAATGCCTCCCTGTAACTCAACACTTCTCTTGCAGCGGTACTTGCCGTTGCATCTTCTGCTGCTGCTTTATATAGTTCATCCTGTGTAGTAACAATATTTTCAATAGCAGAACTGTTTTTACTTTCCTGCAATATAATGGTGTTGATTAAAAGCTGTGGGTCGGGCAGCGAGGCACATAAACCATTCAATTCTCCCAAATGACGGGAAGCCTTTGCCAGTTGCCGGAGTATGTCGGGAGTTTCTATATTGATTTGTGCAGGAGGCAATGGCGGCAGTTCATTGAAAGCGATATTTTTTTTATATGCCATAACAGTTGGTTATTTATTAAAATCCGACATCATTATTTATTCATGTCGGGTGATTCAACATTAAAAATTGCTGATGTTGAAAATATGGCATTTTTTCGACATAAAACTATTTATAGGTCGAAATACTCTGCAGTGGTTTAGGTAGGAGTTAGATGGCCTGAGCATTGGGTAAGCGTATAACAAACTCACTCCCTTCTCTTTCCTTCGTCTCTACCTTCAACTCGCCACCATATGCTTTCACAATATTATAATTTGTCTGAATCACAGATTGCCGCAGCTTTATTGATTTCATTTATTTTATTTGCGCATGTATCGTCTGAATTTCACTTATCCGTCTAATCTTTTACGCTACTTAATCTGTGATTCAAATTAATCATTATTTCAGCCCGTTGAGATAGTTCTGTTTAATTAACTCTTTATTTTTTTTGCAATAGGGAGTGAAGTAATGATGTTGTTCTAAAAAGGATATTTGTATGAGGTTCCACTGTGCAATCGTTAATGTAGGTTGAAGTGAATGCATTTCCCTATATAATTTTTCAGCCTGTTCAACAGCAAGATCGGTTCCTAAATATTCCAGATCGGCGTCAACCAAAATTTCTTCTAATTTATTTTTGGGTGATTGCGGTAATTTGGTTGCCATAATCATTCCGCATATTTTCTTAATTGAGGTGGCCGAATAACCATAATCGGGGAGGTAAATCGTTGCAAGTCTGCAGCTTTCTTCTTCGTGCTCATGATAAGTGCTTATAAAACCAGTATCGTGTAAAAGGGCTGCCGCTTGTAAAAGATCAATTTCTTTAGCTGTACATTTTTCATGGTTGCCAATTTCAATAGCTTTTTCGAGAACATATAACGTATGATCCTCCTGGTGATAATAATAAGTAGAGGGAATATTATTTTTTATCAAATCGATCACAAAAGTTCTCAATGCTGTGTTATTTTGCATGTGCCTTTGCTTTTAAGATACCACCCGATGCTTCTTTTATACTTTGCACATACATAAACGCTTTTGGGTCTATGATCAAAATAGAATCCTGAATTTGTTTTATTTCTAACCGGGTAACAATGGTTACAACAATTTCACAATCGGTTCGAATATCAAAACTACCGGGTAAATAACCACGTTCGCCTTTATAAACTGTAATTCCTTTGCCAAGCTCGTTGACTAAAAAGCTTTTTATTTCTTCCGACTGAGCAGAAATAATATTCATGGCAGTAAATTCTTCGATTCCATCAACCACATAGTTAATGGCCCTGGTCGCGGTAAAATAGGTAATGATGGAATACATAGCTGTTTCAATACCGAACTGAAAAGCGGCTACTGCAAAAATTACAGTATTAATCAACATGATAATTTCACTATTGGAAAATCCTGTTTTTCTACCAGTAAAAACAGCAATCACTTCCGCGCCATCAATTACGCCTCCGCCTCTTATTACCAACCCAACTCCGGTACCCATCAATATTCCTCCAAAAATCGCAATCAGTAGTTTATCATGGGTAATAGGATTAATCTCTACAAAAAGAAGCCCGATAGAAAGTAATAGTACCGCTAATGTTGTTTGAACGGCAAAGGTTTTTCCAATTCTTTTATACCCGAGATAAATAAAAAGTACATTAAGAATTATAACTAAAAAGCTAATATTGATATGAAAGATTTCGTGCAATAGTATGGAAATACCAGTAATACCACCATCCATAAATCGATTGGGGATCATAAATCCCTTCATCGCAAATACGGCAAGTGTAGTGCCTACTGCTGTCAGTAAAAGATTTTTGGGGTTCCGAACGGCTTTCCAATCTATTGCATCCGTTTTGTACTTATGCGCCATACAAAGACAGTTGGTTTAGTTAATGGCGTAAGATAAGAATCTCTTTCGGGTTTTACGAATTGAGACAAAGAGCGGCTAATTTAAAAAAGATTCCCGTAATATGATTCTGGTAACTGTTGTATGAATTTTAAGGTTTATCGTGAAATATCTATTGCGTGTTATTAGTTAAATAATAACTTCTAATTTATACCCTGATTTCCCTTCTTCCGTTTTTACCTCAAAAATACCATCAAAGGCTTCTACTCTTTCCTGAATAGCTAAAAAGCCCTCTCCAAAATGAATGGTGCTGGCCACTACACCAGAGCCATTATCGTTAACGATCAACTGTATTCTCCCTTTTTTTGGTTTAATGCTTATAGAGACTTTTGTTGCATCAGAATTCTTTAAAATATTAATTACCTGCAGTTGCACAACCTGGAATAGAATATTTTGAACATTTACAGAGGTAGCCTCAATTATTTTTTCATCAATGGTTACGGTACATTTAATATCCTTCTGCTCTTTTAAAATCAGCAGCAGGTCATCAATTGAATTTCCGATGCCTAATGTTTTTAAAGCAATGGGCGAAATTGAAGTTGCAATTGTTCGAACACCTGATAAAGCTTCTTTTAATAAACTCTCCGCTTCATCTATAAATGCCAGGCCTTCACCAATAACATTATTTTTTGCCAGGCTGATGTGCAGCCGAACAGCAGCCAGCATTTGGGCTATATTCTCGTGTAATTCCAGGCTAATCAAAAGTTTTTCATCTTCATCAGCATGAATGATCTTTTTTAGCAAATGGATACGATGATCAATTTTGCTTTTATCGAAATCATTTTGCATGAACTTTTGTTTTTCCTTTACAAATTGTTTTAGGTATATGCATTTCGATGTTTCTATTTAAACTTAATGATGGCTGTTTTAATTTCTGTAATGGCCCTTCCCACAAAATAGTTTAGTTGTTTATTTAAACTTTTAATCTTACCAATGGGGCCATTCGTACTGCCTGCAGCTTCCATTTCTGCCAGAACCGGGATTAATTGTTTTATACCCAACCTTGAAACGAACGTTTTTATTTTTTTAGATTGATGTGTAATGGTGTCATATTCCTTTTTTTTAATCGCGCTATTTAATTCGGCTATATATTGCGGTAATTTCTTTGAAAAATAATCAAGCATTTCCCGAATCGCTTCCTTTTTACCTTTCATACTTTCTTTAAGTGCATTTAAATCGGTAACAGATTCAATTGAGTTATCTGCTATCCCAGCGCCAGGTTTTATCGTTCGATAAATAATTTCAAATAACAGGTTAGGATTGATGGGTTTGGTAATATATTCATTCATTCCCATGGCCAGGCATTTTTCCCGCTCTCCTTCCATGGCATTAGCGGTTAATGCAATAATGGGTACATTGTTTTTTAATATAGTGCGAGTGTACTTCGTTGCCTCATAGCCATCCATTAAAGGCATTTCCATATCCATTAATACCAGATCATAATAATTCTTGGCAATTTTTTCAATGGCTTGCTTTCCATTTAATGCTACCGTTGCTTTCATCCCATACTCTGAAAAAAGATGTTCCACCAATTTAATATTAAAAGGATCATCTTCTACCAGTAAAATTTTTAATTTTATGATCTCATTAAAATGTACGTTCGTTAATGGTTTTTTAACTCTTACAGTCATAGTAGCTCCGGTAGTATTTTTAACTTCAGGGCTACCCCACCCCTTATCAATCAAACGCAGTATATTTTCTCCGGAAATTTTTATCGCTTCGAGGAACTCAATTTCTCGTTCGCTGCGTTCCATGCCAAGCAATGCACCTGAAAACCCAATGATACTATTTAAAGGGTTGCGGATCTTATGACTTATTTCGGTCAAAAATTGTTTTCTAACGCCGTCAATACCGTTCTGTTTTGAAGTTTTTAATTCCATTTCCATTTTTCTCCTATAAGATAATTGCCTGATAAATACCTGTAAAAAAGAAGGATTGAATGCTGCTATTGAAATACATTCGGTTGCTCCGGCAGCAATCATTTTGTTATATGAGTTAGAGTTTAACGTCGGACCTAAAAGAACAATTGGTAATTGTTGTTTTGTTTTCCTTATTTTTTTAAGAAATGGCAGCGATAGTTCTGCTGTCTTTTTTATGCCAACAAAAAAAACATCAATATTTTCTGACGATAATTTAGCAATGCATTCCTCAAGATGTTTTGAAAACAGAAACTGACAGTTCATCTCCTTTTTCAAAAGAGAAACATTTATCATTCCTGAAAGGACTGATTCCTTATCGTACACTAAAATTTTGAACAAGGTTTGTTTCATTTTACAGACCCGCTGTTTTGAAATAGCCTATTTATAAAATTAATCAGTTCGTTAAATTCAATCCTTTTTTCTATCCATTTGAAAATCGGCTCATCATATTGAAATTACAAAATAACAACTATTCATGATTCTTGTCAACGATTTGAATGGCGCATCACCGTTAAACCCTTTCCGCTTGGCTATCCTCATCCATCACTTTATTATTGAGAACCATAGGTAATTACTATTAGTTATAAAAAAGAGGCTTCCCTTTTATTCAAACTATAATATAGGAACCTTATTGTATGAACGAATGCAAACACCGAAAGTTCTTTAACAAGCCTGTTTAAACAGGGGGTTACAATAATGAGAAATTGAATCACTCAGTGAATGCAACGATTTATTTTTCTATAAAATTCAAATCTCTGCCAAACGATTCTTTTGTAAAAAGTACAGCCACAAAACCGGTCCCCATTACGATGATAGCTGTTGCCCAGGCGCCGGTTAAGTAATCATCAAAAATAAGATTACTTCGGAGAAACTGAAAAATGATTAATAAGATGGGCACAAACCCTCTTACTAAATTAGGAATAGAGATAGCAGCCGTTGCTCTTAAATTAGTACCAAATTGTTCGGCACTCATCGTAATGTACATAACCGACATACCTGCTCCAAAGCCAAGCCCCATACATATTATATACATAGCGTTGGCACTGCCACCTCCCTTTAAAACAAAAAATAATAATAGAAATATCGACGTGATCGCATAATAGATATAGAGTGTTTTCTTTCGGCTTTTTAAATAGTTGCTTAGCAGGCCTGCTCCTACATCACCAAAAGCTAAGGCTACATAGTTAAGCATAAGTGCTTTGGGTAAATCAAAACCAACTATACCAAACTGACGTGCAAACTCATCCGAAAAACCAATGATAACCCCAACAATAAACCAAACGGGTAACCCAATTAAGATTCCCCGGAGATAGCGAAAAAACCGATCGGTGTTATTGAATAACATTAAAAAATTTCCCATCGGAACCTGTATACTTTTTGATTGCGTATACATCAGGCTCTCCATTACCCGTACCCGTAAAAATAGCAATGCAAGTCCCATTCCGCCTCCAATAAAATAGCAGACACGCCAATTTTCGCCACTAAATTTGTAAACAAAGTAGGCAGTAACCGTACCCAGCACACCACTGGTAGCAATGATCGAAGCAGCAATACCTCTTTTCTCTTTAGGCAGTAATTCGCTGGTGATGGTGATACTTGCACCCAATTCACCAGCCAACCCTAAACCGGTAATAAACCGAAGCCAGGTATATTGATGAATATCGTTTACGAATCCATTCGCAATGGTAGCACAAGAATAAAGCAGGATCGAACCAAATAACACACTTTTTCTTCCTTTTTTATCGCCTATTATTCCCCAAATAATACCGCCAATGGATAGGCCAATCATTTGCCAGCTTACCATGTTTTCACCAATATTTTTCAATTCAATGGCCGGCACCCCGAGTTCGGTAACACTTTTAACCCGCACAATACTAAAAAGCAAGAGATCATAGATATCGACAAAAAAACCCAATGCACCTACTATCACGGGCAGAGAAAAAAGACCATATTGTTTTTGTTGCATGATAGGTTTTATTGTATTGAAAGATATAGATTTTTTTAATAAACATGGTAAAGCAATTAAGACTTGAAGCAAATATTTTTTCTGAAAAAGCCAATTGATTTTTAAAAGAATTGATAAAGCTTATAGTTTATGAATCAATGTAAAAAAAAAATTAAAATATCGAAAAATAACTAACAAAATTCTTGTATTATTTACTCATCAATTATGGGTTACTTAATCGAAAAATGCCAATTTAAATGCCACTTGTTTGTATTTAGCAGCCTGGAAAATACCGTTGCACTCCAAAAGTTATTCAAAACCGGTTCCACTGTGGAAAGAGTAGAAAATCTATATAATTTATTACGAGAAAAATTATTAATTGTATTTACAGTAATCATTCAACAACATAAAATGTTGAATGGAGAGGGAGAACTTGTTTAATATTTCAAGGGGGTGAATTTTTTAACAATAACTATAAATATTTTTTTATGAAGATTGCTAACTTTTCATACCCTTTATTATTGGGATGAAGGCCATCTAAAAATAGAGATTCATCAATCTTTTTCTCCTTATTTAAAAACAATGCCCCAGCGTCTCCATAGCTAACTTTTATTCTATTCGTCATCATTGAAATGGCTCTGTTCAAAAGAACAATTCGTTCTTCAAATTTTCTTCGGGGAAGAATTCCCATTATTAGTACTGATGCAGCAGGTTGTTTGGATTGAATAGATGTAATTAAATTTTGTAACCCACTTACAATTTCATCGTTTGAATTAAATTCTAAGTTGTTCGTGCCAATCATTAATACAATTGTATTGGGGGTAAAGCCATCTAACTCCCCGTGCTGAATCCGCCATAATACATTCTCTATCCTATCCCACCCAAACCCCATGTTCACAATATTCATGGAATCAAAATATTTCTTCCATGAATCGGCTCCATTAACAATAGAAGCATTTGGATTGCCACCCCAAAAATGTGTTATTGAATTGCCTATAAAAACTATTTTAGGTGATTGCTTACTGTTATAGGCTATTACTTCCTGGTGGCGGGTTTCCCAATCATATACGGATGCATCCCTTCGTTGGCGAATGGGTATTGTAGTAGAGCTATTCCCAGAATGTTCTTTTAATAGTTGCCTGATTTTTTTTTCATAGGCTTCTGCATATTGCATCATTCCTAAATCATTGGGATGCACGCCATCTACCATTGATTCAATAGTCAGATTAATTTCCACTTTAGATAAACGGTAAATATTTTTTACACCTTTTGCTAAAAGAGAATCAAATACCTGTTGGCTGACACTATTAGCCTCCTGGTATTCTTTTTTTCGAATATCATTGGTGCCCTCTTCCGAATACCCTGCATGGTCAGTTAACAGAATGGGTACACCCGGTTTATTTTTTTGTAGTATTTGGATGGATTCAATTAGTCTTTTCTTTAATTCCCGCGACGTAAATGTACCGGGAACCATATTCGGTAAACAATCCAGCACGTAAATCGTTGCATCAATTTCGGATATCAAATCAATCATCTCTTTTTCTAACCTTCCATTGCCAGAAAAGCCCAGGTTAACAACAGGCCTATCCAATTTTCTTTCTAATATAGACGTCCAGGCAAGCCCTGGCCTGCTGGCACAAGCCCCCTGGGCTATAGATGTTCCATAAACTACTATTGGTTTCTCAAGTCTTACAGGAAGTGGATAAAAAATAGAAGTTTCAGGAACCAATATTTCTAACCATTTTATTGAATTGTATAAGGGAAGATAAAGTGTGTATTCCCTGTTAGCTACATGTTGATCGTAACCAACCAGGTTTTTAAATTTGTAAAAAATAGTATCTCCAAAAGAAAATTTACCGGCAGCCCATTGCCAGTTTCCATCAATAGTTTTAGAATATAAATCAATTCCGCTTACACTTGTAGCAGGCATATGTGGCATTTGAAATGCTCCTCCAACTATATACCTTATAATAATTTCGGTTGCATTTGACCGAAACCGAATACTTAAACCTGCGGTGTGTTGCGATAGATCCCAAACATCTTTTCGAACAATAGTAGCAGCTTTTGCAGGGAGCCGATGATAATAATTTATGTTGGCTTGTTTCCACCCCTGACCTTCGAGTACCTGAATTGTACCCTTAGCTGGGTTCCATATTTTATAGTTTACCGCATTTTGAGAAATAGATTGAGTTACAAAAAGAAAAGTAATAGTGCATAAAAGAATTCTTCGGTTCATCTTGGCTATATTTAGTTTGGCACCTCTGGTAACTACTATAAAAACAGAAGCAGTGATCTGCTTTTTAAATATACCAACAATTTATATCGGCAAGAAGAATACTTCTTATTTTGATTTGTTAAACAAAAAGTGTGTTGCTGAAAAGGGATCATAATGTTTATCTTTTGTGGCCCTTCGAGGCAAATTTTTCGTAACTAAAAAAAATGCCACCCCGATGGTTCTTTATTTCCTGGCTATTCACTGGATTACTAAAATTTCAGCCATTATTGGACCTAAACAAAAAATCGAATAGCTCATTGTTTAGCTATTAAAAGATAGAGTTTAGCACCTCAAAATAAAATCAGTTAGTACTCAGAAAATGAAATTAAATGCAGGGTTTAATTATTCAATTTTTGCAGAGCAGAAAAACGAAAGGAGGAAGAATGGTGTTATAAATTACAGGTTCGGTAATTAATGGCTTTGAACTTATTTTATAGGTAGTCAGATTTGCAACTTCATAGATTTTTGAATCAATGATGGAGCGCAACAGCAATACTTTATTAAATATTTTTGTATACTCTTTTAGCAACCACTCTTCATTTTCATCGCTTTCAAGAATAAGAATTTGCTGATATTTTGACAAGTATGATTTCATTGCGTTACTATGAAAATTATAATGAACTGATAGTTATTCTGTAATTACTAAATAACAACTTTTCCGAGACAAAACCAATAAATTTTTTTCTTTTTGTGCCAGGTAAGAACATTTTGGCAACTTATTTATTTCTCGTTCACAGAATTCCTGTTTGCTGCCATCGACCTCATGTCGTTGTACATTTCATGCATAATAGACAAATGCGGGGCCGTAAGCAGTGCCAATCCAACAAAAACATACAGCAGAATTGATTGAACATTCAGAATAAGTGAGCCGGCAAAGGTTAAAATACCTATACCAATAAATGCTAAAAGGCTGTATACAGCTATTTGTTTATACACAAAAGAAATTGAATATTGATTATTCTTTTTTAAATAAGATAATATATTTGTTAACGATAATACTGAATGCCATAATATAAAATAAAATGTAAAACCTGCCATCAAAGGTAAATTATAGATAATAAAAATGATAAGACCATATTGAATGAGGAATTTACCGCTGGGATATTTTTTTCGGTCGTTCGTTAAAAAATACAGGAAAGAACTTGATACGAAGAATAATTCGCAAAGAGACAATAATGTATACCTGTGTTTTTCTATCCAGTATAATGCTTGACGGTACTCAGTCTTTCCCGCAAATTGTTCTAAAATTGGTTTTACTTCATCAAAACGATGGAATAACAAAACACCTAAAATCGTTAAGCCATAACTGGTAACAAATAATTTACCGGGAAAACCAGAGGTTTTAAATTCGTACAGATCAGTTTCACCAAAATGATAAGCAGCACAAACAATAAAGAGTATCATTCCTATTACAGGAAGAAACCATAGTATAATTCCAAACAACAGGAGCTTGGATAAATAAATAGAGAAGAAATTTACTTTCGAAAAAAATCTTTTATCCGAGAGGGCTTTTTGTGATGCCACTAATAGATCAGCGGCGCCATGAGGTATGCCAACTATCAATACTCCAACGAAGAATGCCGGGTATTGAGTTGCCGTGGAAACAGGGAAAATAAATTGATCGATAATCAATACAATGACCCCGGTTCCGATAAAAATAGATCTTAGCATACAAAGTTTTGTTATCAAACGAATACTTCGTCAACTACCAATCGATACTTATAATCAATCATTATTATGCTATCAAAATAATATAGAAGTACAATACTTGTTTAATTGTATTGTACTTCTATAAAACATCTAAGCGGTAGCGGTAGTCTTTTCTGACTGTGCCAATGCATAAATCACCAATCCAAATCCAATCTTATTAATTGCATCTCCTATATTATAAATGATATCCAGAGATACACCTTCCAATACTTTCATTCCAAACAAGCCGCCTTCTGTACCGGCAATATAACCTATTGGATAAATTGCCCATCCCACCAATACAAACCAGCCCAACGATTTATTAGCTTTTGCAACGGCCGCGCCGGCATTGTTGGCCAGTTTTGCTACATCTCCAAACCAAATGAGGTATACAATATAAAAGTAACCGATGCTACTTATAAAGCCCCAGATCCAGCTTTGCTTTTCAGCAGGATGAATGGCTTCTCCAATATACCCTGTAACCAACATAAAAACAGAAGCGAAAATCAACTTCCATAATAAACTGATTTTAGCCCCGGCTTTTTTTGTAATCAGATAGAACTCCACACACATAAGTGGTACGGTTAAAAGCCAGTCTACATAGCGGAAAAACGTTGGTGACTGCCCGGTAGCGAGATTGTAATCGCGCATATAATAATAATGTACTGCCGCAATAAATGTAATAATACCTGAAATAAGAATCGACGTTCGCCATTTCTTATCCATATTATACATTTCAAAAAAGAAAAATACTGAGGCGCCGAGCATGGCCATACATCCTACGAAGAAAGTAAAAGCCACATAATTGTCGTTAGAGATTGTTTGAATCTCAAGAAAAAAATTAAACATTTTTAATTTAATTTAAATGATAAAAGGGGTGAATTTGAGTGTTAATTAAATCTCCATTTATATTTTTAATCTTGTAATAATTGCTTATAAACGCATTTCAAGTAAGTTTTGTTCGATTAATGATTGATTAAAGTAACAGTTTAAAAGCAGTATACTTTTTTGTGCAATGATGACCTAAAATCCAAACACTTTGTTTAAACGCTTTTAATAATCATTATTTGTTGAATGACGATTGCTGCCCCTTTTTACCAAAGATGTTGTTTATCAAACATGCGGCGATTCAATTAAGCAAAACTATTTTCTACCTTTATGGTTATTCATTAGTTAGCGTTTCAAACAACAGGCATCGGAAAAGCTTGAACCAGCTAACTCCAACAATTGGATAATGAAAGAAAAAATATTTTTATCAGCTAGCTGGGAATATTTAGCAATGTTTAATTATGTAGTGGATCCGGCAATCCTGCATCCCTATCTCCCACCTTATACCGAGGTTGATTTATTTAATGATAAAGCTCTGGTAAGTATTGTAGGCTTTATGTTTAACAATACCAGGATAGCAGGAATTAAATGGCCGGGTCATACAAATTTTGAAGAGGTTAATCTTCGTTTTTATATTAAACATTTTGATGGAAAACGATGGAAACGGGGCGTTGCTTTTGTTTCAGAAATCGTTCCCAGACCCATCATAGCAGTTACAGCCAACTTATTATACAACGAACATTATAGCACTTCTAAGATGTTTCATAATATTCGCATCCTTCACAACGAGTTATTGGTAGAATACAATTGGAAAAAAACAAACCAAAGGTGGAACTCAATGGAAATCGTTGCGGGAACAGCATTAATGGATATAATGCCCGGCAGCGAAGAGGAATTTATTTTTGAGCACTATTTTGGATACAATCAACTTAAAAAAAATACCACTATTGAGTATGCGGTTGAACATCCTCGTTGGCAGGTTTACCCAATTCACAGATCTGCATTAAAATGCGATGTGAAAAGCTTGTACGGAACTTCCTTTGTTCCCTTTATTGAAGGAATTACTCCGGAGTCGGTATTTCTTGCTAAAGGATCTGATGTGATTGTGCGCAAACCTCTTAAAATAACGACCGGGCATGTGGATACTGGATTAAGTAAGAAGCATAAATAAAATATTAACACAAAGTTGCTTTATTATTTCAGGTGTTTTGTTATTTTCAATTGAACACCAATACTAATTAATAAAACTCCTTTATGAAATACTTCTTTATTTTCCTTTTTTGCTTTTTTAATTCATTAAATAATTTAGTTGCCCAACAAATCGATAAAAAATGGATTGATAAAACAGATAGCCTTTATGGTTACTATGCAATAATAAAACCTAGCTCTGGCCATATTCAGGGGGCGCTTATCTTAATAGATGGCTTTGGGGGAAATGCTGATAATTTTTTAACAGAAACAAAAATTCATAACGTTGCGTCAACCAATGATATTCTGACGGTATGTATACCGAATGGGGGTCGGTTATATTTAGACTCGTCGATGACTCAATTGCTAAACCGAATTTCATCGGATATCAAAACTGAATATGCCCTAAAGAAAAATCAATTTGCTATTGGTGGCATGTCGTCTGGCGGCACCATTGCTTTGCGGTACGCTGAACTATGCAACCAATATCCAAGTCAATATCCGATTCAACCCGGTGCCGTTTTTAACGTGGATGGGCCTATTGATTTAATTCGTTTATATAAATCGTCTGAGCGCGACTGGAATAAACGAACTGGCGATTGGTGGTTATACGAATCGAAAATGATTATTGATCGACTCAAAGCGGAATTAGGAGACCCCGACATCGACATGAGTAAGTACAAAAAGGTTTCTCCCCTGCTGGCCGACAGTAAAGACTCGATTAATGAATCATCGTTAAAGCATATTGGCGTACGCACCTATCATGACGTGGATGCTGACTGGTTTATAAAAAACAGGAGAAGAAGTTTGTATGAAACCAATCTTTTGGATGGATCCGAATTGATTAATCGTCTCTATGCAAATGGTAATATGGAGGCAGAATTTATGCGTTCGAAAATTCAGGGGCAGCGAAGTAACGGTCAGAAACACCCGCATTCCTGGAACATCGTTGATGAAATTGAACTTGTTCAGTGGATAAAAAAGCAATTACAATTTTACCCCGAACATATTAAACCGTCATTTTATTACCCTGCACCCATTGGCTGGGAGAAAGAAATTATTCTCTTTCCAATCGATTTTGCCACTCAGCTTCACTACAAAGGTTTTGAAGAATTGCGGTTTGCACCGGGATGGGGTAATGCGGCGAGCGGAGAAAAATGGGCCTATACCCTTTTATGGTGGTTGGATGATCACTACCAATTTGATGAAACAATTTTAAAAAATGATCTTCAACATTATTTTACCGGGTTAACCAGGCAACGTGCTGCAACCGACAAAACGATAGCGCCATTGCATACCCCGTCAATAGTACAGGTACAAAAAACGAAGACTGCTGCCGGTGATAAAGAAACCTTTCTGGCATCGGCGGCGATATTTGATGCACAGGTCACTCAAAAACCCGGAAAGCTTTTTTT
>JANNEK010000443.1:0-6134 GCA_031378605.1 Chitinophagaceae bacterium
GGGAGCCTTACCTCTTATTAATTTAATGTTCAAAGATCTATTTCAAGATAATTGGAAATGGGGGATGATACAAAGTGCAATAGTAACCGGTATAATCGTGATGTCGGTTACCTTATTGGCAGCTTATTTTACAGAAGATACATACCATAAAGAGTTGAATTATGTGGAGAAATAGTTTATGGTTTATAGCTTTTCAATACTTAGGTGATTTAATTTATTAAAGCCTATTAGAGGTTCAACAACTTCAAACCACAAACCACAAACTATAAACTTCATCTATTTTTTATGTTATGAAATTTCTGCTTATCCGCTTTTCTTCTATCGGCGACATTGTACTTACCACACCGGTTATACGTTGTTTGAAAAAGCAAGTTGCAACTGCTGAAGTACATTATCTCACCAAATCTTCTTTCCGTTCAATTATTGAACCCAATCCTTATATTGACAAAGCCCACTATTTTGAAACTGACCTTGAAAACGTTATTGAACAATTGAAGGCCGAAGATTTTGATTATGTGATTGACCTTCATCATAACCTGCGAACACAAAAAATTAAGCGGGCACTTGCTAAAAAATCTTTTTCTTTTCCAAAACTAAACGTGGAGAAATGGTTGCTTACTGCGTTAAAAATAGATAAACTCCCCGCAATTCATATTGTGGATCGGTATCTGCAAACTGTAAAGAATTTTGGTGTAATAAATGATCGGCAGGGACTTGATTATTTTATTCCCGACGAAGAAAAAGTAAATGAATCAGATATACCCGCTTCACACCAGGCTGGATATATAGGTATTGTTATTGGAGCCGCATTAAATACCAAAAAAATGCCGATACACAAGCTTTCTGCCCTTTGCATAGGAATTAATCATCCAATTATATTATTGGGAGGAAAAGAAGATGCTGCTACTGGAGCAACCATTGCGGCGGCCGACCCTCATAAAATTTATAATGCCTGTGGTAAATTTTCCATCAATGAGTCGGCAGATTTAGTGCGGCGATCAAAATTTATTATCACACACGATACCGGTCTTATGCATATTGCAGCGGCCTTAAACAAGCCGATGATATCTGTTTGGGGAAATACCATACCTGCCTTTGGTATGACGGCTTATTATTCCAACGACAAGATAACTGATACACGGTTCGAGGTTACCGGATTGCGTTGCCGGCCCTGTTCAAAAATTGGATATAATAAATGCCCTAAGGGACATTTTAAATGCATGGAAAATATAAGTGAAGAGGAAATTATTAATCGCACGGATCAGTTGCTTAGCCGAAAATAAATTGGACCTCAAAGAGGTCCAAAAATATGTTTAACTAATATGTAGATAACAAGAAGCAAAAATAAAAATTACTTAATGTGCATCCCTGTAAACTTAGCATCTTTATCAAATTGGTTATAGCCTGCGGTATTATCATAACAAATATAATTCCCCGTCCAGCTACCATCTGAATTGAATTGATTAAAACTGCCTTCTGAAGAACGTACATAATAACAAGTCCATTCACCTTTCAAATCGAAGCAAAGTAAAATATTGGCAGATGCTTCGGTGAGATAACCTACTAAATCATCACTTTTATTAAATAAATAAGAAATTCTCCATTGATTGCCACTGGGGTGAAGACTTATATTGATAAGCGGATTGATCGATTGTGTAACATTTGGATTTAGCTCGGGTTTAAATTGAGGATTTATTGAAGTATTCTCAGTAGGATTGAGTTGTTTATTCTTCTGTGGGTTAATTTTCCAGTTAATGCGTGGGTTAATCAATGCGTTGGTTTCGGGGCTAATCTTATAATTATTCGCCGGGCTCAAATAAACTTCAACTTTAGGATTGTGTGACACTGGTAAAACCTGGCTTTTCGCTTCAACAGATATTACCACTAAACCGATAAAAAAAATTTTGTAAATAGAATTCATAATCTGTTTTTTTGTTGTTTGGTACTCGTTGGGGGGCGATCAGCAGAAGTGCAAAATAAGTTTTTTTTACAATACAAAAATGAACTGATTGTCTTTTTTGTAAAGTAATAAGTAGACTATTTTTATCCCTACAAAGTTGCATTAGAGGCCGTTTATATAAAACCACTGCAGGTTACTGTCCTTCGAACTATAAAGCTATTGGATTACAATCCTTTGTATATCTGTGCGGCCCTCAGATCTTATATATACTAAATAAGAACCGGCCCGCTGTTTAGGAATACTTAAAGAAAGATTACCCATTTGCCCGCCGAGTACTTTTCGCCAAACCTCCTTTCCTTCGATAGTAAACAATTGAATCGAGCCTAATGGAATTGAAGCGCTTATGGCAAGCGTATTGTTTAACACTAAGCCGGGCCTGATTCGAACCCAACGATTGTTTCCGGTATTAATAAGCAACACCTTCGAATACTCGAATGCGCCGTTTTGATCTACTGTTTTAATTCGATAATAAATTTTATCGCTGCTGCTTACAAAATGGCTGAAACGGTATTGTGCCCCATTCGGTTTATTTAATGGCAAAACAGCGCCGGCTTTTTCGAATTGAATTCCATTAAAACTAAATTCAATTTCAAAAGATGCCACCTGATCTTCATAAGAAGTTTGCCATTCAAGCAATACCGATTCATTTTTCGGTTGTGCATTAAAGTTTACTAAACGAACCGGGAGTGAAGTAGTTGCTTCAACAAGATAAACAATACCATTTAGGGAAGCTGCGTAAAGTGTACCATTCTCGGCTTCTCCAAAGCCCACAATACTTCCGGGTAATCCGTTTTGCTGAAAAATATTCCATCCACCAATCCCATTCGGTCTTATTTTCCAAAGATTGCCTGATACATAGTCGGCACATATATAATATCCTGTTAGCAAAGGATAGCTTGGCCCCCGATACACATTTCCTCCGGTCACAGAAAACCCACCCGTACTTCCATTATGAGGATAATCAAAGATTGGAAAAACATAATTGGAAGATGGACCGCAACCTCCGGTTAAGTTTGTATTATTTCCTTCGTAACAGCGCCATCCATAATTTATTCCTCCGGTTGAACCGCTTGCCCGAAAATTTATTTCTTCCCGTGCACCCTGGCCCACATCACCGATCCACATATCATTTGTTTGCCTGTCAAAACTCCATCGCCAGGGATTTCGTAAACCGAGCACCCAAATTTCATCCAATACAGCGGGGTTTGAAACATAAGGATTATCCGGAGGAATTGAATAATAAGGAGGCGTTAAAAAATTATTTACGTTGAGCCTGAGCATTTTTCCAAAAAAAGAATTTCCATTTTGCGAAAGAAGGAATGGATCATTTCCACTTCCCCCATCACCAATAGAAACATATAAATAACCATCTGATCCGAAAATAATTTTACCACCGTTATGATTTGAAAAATAGGGAGTACCTGGCTTAGGAATTTCTAACAAAACTACTTCCGAATTCGGATCCGCAATATTTGGATCTCCAAGAGTGGTTTGATAACGAGCCAGGGTAATATCGCCTTCCTTATCGGTATAATACACAAAAAAATACCGGTTCGTTTCATAGTCGGGATGAAAAGCCATACTCAATAATCCCTGTTCTCCATTATCAAGTATCGTATCCGCAATATTTATAAATGGAGTTGGTAACAAACTAGTTCCATTGTGTACTCTGATTGTTCCGTTGCGTTGAAGAATAAATAAACGATTGGTTCCGTCCCCAGCGTTTACAATATCCAGTGGTGCACTCAATCCACTTGCAAAAGAAGTGAAGGAAACCACTGGCTGCGCAAAACTACCAGAGTTAAGAAATGCGTTAGAAACTAAAAAGAAAATAATAAACACAAAGGTCCTTGTCCGGAGGAAGTAATAATTCATCATAAGCCTTAATGATTTAACATCAGAAAAAACTACAGCAAGTGAATGGGTGTGTTTTATAGTAACAAAATCAGTGCCTGAAAATGGGAAAGACGATTAGTTATTGGATAATAATAGAAGAAAAAGATTTATGCTTTATTTTCTGGTGATCATGCTGTTTTCATTTACGGTCGCCTAATAAAATGACTTTCTATTTTTCTATAAATCATTTTCCTGAAAAAATGGTTTACTACATATTCATGTAGTTCCCTGGATTGTCTCACCCACTATTTTTACAGTGTTCCAGTTAAATTTTCGATACTATTTTTTCGGGATCATTATTTTCTTCTTTTTTATCATTAAATCAATTAAACCTTTTTTATGAAAAAGATCATAGCATTTATAGGCCTGCTAATTTTTGCCACCTCTTGCGAAAAAATTCAACCCGATGGCCTCATTATTAAACAAATCAAAACAATTATCACCGACTTAAAAGGTGCCTCTGTTGATGAAGCCGCTTCAGGTTTTATGTTGCGATTAACGGCACCGGAATTTATTGAGTTTAATAAGCAGGGAATACTAGTGAAAGATGGATTTATTGCATTTGATAAGGGATTGATGAAGATAAAAGAGGCAATCGATGATTATATTATTACTGAAGTGCCCATACTTGATTACACTAGCCCACAACAACTACGAAACATGACATTGTATATTCGGCAGAGCCCTGTTCTTGAGTTGTGCAATGGATGTTTCATTTACGATCCTACTGTACAGGGAACAATTTTTGCTGGTTTTCGGTTCGGGGTAACCGATGGAACTTTTCTGAAACCGGCCGAAATGATCAACGATATTGCTGGAAATATTTATACGATCGATCAGCGTGATTCCAGCCATGACCTTATTTTAAAGACGACCGCTGCCGGAGCTACTACTGTTTTCGCAGGAGCAGGTGATCTATTCGGACGACTTGTTGGAATTGGTATTGATGAATCCCGTGGACTTCTTTATGTTTCCGACGCAACCTCACAACAAGTTAAATCAATCCGTATTGCTACTCCTTCTGTTATAACGGTATTGGCCGGAAGTGGCATAGCGGGGAATACAGAGGGAACCGGAACTGCGGCCAGTTTTCGTTTCGGGGATAAACAGGTTGATGAATTATCTAGGGGCGAAACAGGCCAGGGATTAGCGGTTGATGCTTCAGGTAATATTTTTGTTGGGGAGAATTATACAAGCAGCTTATCTTCTCAACTCAGAAGAATTTCACCAACAGGAGTAACGAATACGGTTACAGGTACCCGAATAATAGCAACAGGCCCAGAGTCAATGGTTGCGGCATCGGGTATTGCTTTAAACAGTGCCAATGAAATTTTTACATCCAGTGGCTCGCCAAGCATATTTCAGGGTGTAAATAAATTCACTCCTTCGGGTGTATATTCCAGTTTTGCCGGTCAAGCTTCTAGGGCGGACTTTAGTGACGGAATAGGAGCAATGGCTCGGTTCCTTTATCCAAAAGCAATCCGGGCGTTTAATAATTATCTCTTTGTTGCAGATTCTCACAACGGCGCACTCAGAAGAATTTCTCCATCAGGTTTTGTACATACTTTAGCGGGAGTAGGTTTTTATAGGACTAATAGCTTTCATGCAACAGCAGATTATTTAGCTCCGCGGGAAGGAAGCTATCGAATAGCAAGAACTTTTTTTGGAACGGATGTTCATCAATTTGAGAATGCGGCCAGGGCTATACGTATGGATCGGCCAGGCGGTGTAGCAGTAGTTAATGATGGGTTGATCTATGTTTCCGATTATGGATACAATTGTATCTGGAAGATAACGATCAGATAAATTTAAAAGGATTAGGCATTTAGTTCGCAATAGTGCCATAGGCACGTCATTATGGTAGTTATAGAATGGGGTTTTATTAAGCCTCCTGGAGGCGGCATTTTTTTATTTTCCTGTTTCATATTAATAGCGTTGACAATGCCGCCCTTACAGGACTTTGGCAACATCACTTGTCTGGTTTCTACCAAAATGCTACCTCTACGAGGTTTTGCCAACCAACCAGTACGAACTAAATACCAAATCCTATAAATTTAAAAGGAAGAATAAGGATTTTCTAAAACAAAAATGAGGTTGTCAAAAGTATTTTAAATATGTTTTTCTCGCAACGACACAAATTCGCAACGCTTGGTCTTCAATATTTCTTCTTTGCGTCGTAGCGCCTTTGCGAGATTTTATTTGTCTTTTGAGGCAGCCTCATTTTTCAAAATGTATTAATGAGTCAGCTATAAAGTCTTCAACACATCATTCATGCTTC
>JANNEK010000456.1:0-28213 GCA_031378605.1 Chitinophagaceae bacterium
CGCAATTTCAATTACACGGGTACTCATATAATAACCCAGTTTATCGGCTGGTATCATATCATCCAATGCATCATACAATGGGCGGAGATAAGGATCAATTTTTTCTTTAAGATCTCCCGGCAAAAATCCCAAACTTTCTCCTGCTTCTACTGCGGGTCTGGTAAGAATAATTTTCTTAACCATTTTATTTTTTAATGCCCGAACGGCAAGTGCTACCGCCGTATACGTTTTGCCTGTACCAGCAGGGCCAATCGCAAACACAATATCATTCTTCTCTGCCTTTGCAACCAATAGTTTTTGATTGGAGGTTCTTGCCCTTACTGTTTTTCCATTAGGGCCAAACACCAATACATCATTGGGATTACGATCCATAAAATTATCAACAGATTCTGCATCGTCTCCACCGAGTATCTGTTCAAAATAATTTTCGCTCATGTGCCCGTTTTTTTGCAGGTATTGCACGATGAGATTAATTTTTTCTTTTGCTGATAAAATTTGCTCGGGAGATCCACTGAGCTTTAATTGAGTACCCCGGGAGAGCATTTTCAGTAGCGGAAATCTTTTCTTAAGAATGTCTAACTTTCCATTGTTAACACCAAAAAATTCAATAGGGTTAACGGTTTCTAGGTTGATAATAGTCTCTGTCAAACGCTGCAGGTTTTAAATTCACAAATAGAGTATCGATTCGGAATAATTACTTCTGATCTTATTCAAATATAATTATTCAATCCATTACTTTACTAAAGTTACTTATTAACAGCATGTGGAAAAATGGAAGCAAATTAATATTACGTTAATTGAATACGGAACAGGGAATAGAAATTTATTTAGTGTTGAGAAATTGGAGCGTATTAATAGCGCCCTGAATTACAATCGTTGTTTTAATTGTTCTACAGTAGTTCGTTTCCAACTATTGAAAGTATTCTGTAGAATTTGTTTTCTTGCTTCTTCCACCAGCCATCTATAAAATGAAAGATTGTGAACACTCGCAATCGTTAATCCAAGAATTTCCTTCGATTTAATCAAATGACGCAAATAGGCCTTACTATAAAAAGCACTTATTTCACAATTAATACTTTCATCAATAGCCGAAAAGTCATTCTCCCATTTTTTATTATCTATATTAATAACACCCTTACTTGTAAATAACATTGCGTTTCGCCCGTTGCGGGTTGGCATTACACAATCAAACATATCAATACCCATTCCAATACATTCCAAAATATTCCAGGGAGTACCAACTCCCATCAGGTAACGCGGTTTATCAATTGGTAAATGATCGCAACACCAATCACAAATTTCATACATAACAGGTTCTGGTTCTCCAACGCTTAGTCCTCCTATGGCATTACCCTGTGCTTGTTTGGAAGTAATATACTCGCAGGATTGCTTACGTAATTCCTTAAACGTTCCGCCCTGAACAATGGGAAATAAATTTTGCGTGTATTGATATTTTTGAGAAGTATTATTAAATTGACTGAAACATCGATCGAGCCAGCGATGGGTAAGCTCCATTGATTTTTTTGCATAGCTGAAATCGCTTCCTCCTGGTGGACATTCATCAAACGCCATAATAATATCAGCGCCAATTACGCGCTGAATATCCATTACTTTTTCCGGAGTAAACAAATGCTTTGAACCATCAATATGGCTTTGAAATGTTACTCCTTCCTCTTTTATCGTTCGCGTACCCGCCAAAGAGAAAACCTGGTAACCTCCGCTATCAGTAAGTATAGGATGTTCCCATCCGATAAACTTGTGCAATCCGCCTGCTTGCTCAATAACTCCCAGCCCCGGCCGCAGATACAAATGATAGGTATTTCCCAAAATAATCTGGGCTTTCACTTCGTTCGATAGTTGTTGCTGACTTACTGCTTTCACACTACCCGCTGTACCTACTGGCATAAAAATAGGCGTACTGATTTCTCCATGATCCGTAATAATTTTACCGGATCTTGCTTTGCTGTGGTTATCGGTATGTTGCCGTTGAAATTGTAAGGATGCCATAGAAGAAAACGAAGATACGATGTGGAGAATGAAAGTCCGAAAGTGAGAAGACAGAAAGACTGAAAGACAGAAAGACTAAAAGATCGAAAGACTGAAAGATCGAAAGTCAGGAAGTCCTAATTGTAATCTTTTATTCTTTTGTCAAGCTGGCAAGATTACCTATTTCCCTATTTCCTGACTTCGCGACTTCCGGACTTCCTTTATCAACACCTGTGAAGTTATTACCAGCCATTTATTACCCGATCTCCCTTATTTTCGCCGTTTGAGAAAACTGCTTTGCCCCTAAACTTTTGAGGATATGGATTTAACCTACTGGATGTACGATTGGCGCGATATTCTTTTTATTCTTTTTAGCCTGGTCACCTTCATTCAATTACTATACTACTGGGTAATTTTTATCCGCCTTGCGTTTTATAAAAAACCAAGAAAAGAAAAATCGCAGCAACATCCTGTTAGTGTAGTAGTATGTGCAAGGGATGAAGCAGCTAACCTGGCCCGTAACCTTCCTGGCCTTTTAGTTCAAACTTATTCGAGTTCACACGAAGTTATTGTAGTAAATCATAACAGCCAGGATGATACCCGTTATTTACTGGAAGAATTCAAAAAAACGTTTAAAGAGCTTCATATTGTAAACCTTGAACAGGAAGCATTGGGCATTCCCGGGAAAAAATATCCCTTATCTATTGGAATTAAAGAGGCTAAATATGAAATAGTTTTATTAACGGATGCTGATTGCGTACCTGCGACAGAACATTGGATTCATGCAATGCAGAATGAATATGTGGAAGGAACACAAATAGTATTAGGATATGGTTCTTATCACAAAAGGCCAGGTTTACTTAATAAATTAATACGTTTCGAAACGTTTCATGGTGCGCTTCAATACCTATCCTACGCACTGGCAGGTATGCCTTATATGGGTGTAGGAAGAAATTTATCGTACAAAAAAGAATTGTTTTTTAATAATAAAGGTTTTTCTTCGATTAATCATACTCCAGGAGGAGATGATGATTTATTTATAAATAAAGTTGCTACCAAATCAAATACTCGTATTGCTATCGACGAAAATGCCATTACACTTTCGGAACCCAAGAAAACATTCGGCAATTGGATGCGTCAGAAAAATCGTCATTATTCTACGGCCCGTTATTACAAAATCTCTCAAAAAATACTTCTCGGTGCTTATAATTTTTCGTTTTTCTTTTTTTATCCATTGTTTATTGCAAGTTTGCTGTATTTCGACTGGCGCCTGGCACTTGGTGTATTCGCGCTTCGTTTTTTTACACAGGCCCTGATTTATTATAAATCAATGAATCAATTACAAGAGAAAGATTTGTTCGCCTGGTGGTGGCTGCTTGACCTCTGGATGTTTATTTATTATTGCATTTTTGCACCCGCCCTGTTGAAAAAACCACGAAATACCTGGAATTAGATCCTGCATTTTCTTTTGCAAAACAACAATCGCTTAATGGATATTGTACTTAAATATTTTTCTGATTTTACGAATCATCAGTTGTACCAATTCAGGATGTTGGAATCTCTCTATAGAGAATGGAATGAAAAAATTAATGTTATTTCCCGCAAAGATATTGATGGCTTGTATGAAAAACATGTGTTGCACAGCCTTAGTATTGCCGCTGCCTATACTTTTGCACCAGGCCTGCAAATAATTGACATTGGCACGGGAGGTGGTTTTCCGGGTATACCACTTGCGATTTTTTTTCCGGAAGTGCAATTTCATTTGTCAGACAGTATAGGCAAAAAAATAAAAGTGGTAAGCGCTATTTCGGAAGCATTGGAATTAAAGAATGTGACAGCACAACACACAAGAGCGGAAGAAATAAAAAACCGTCAATTTGATATTGTTCTTTCAAGAGCAGTAGCGCCATTAAAGGACTTGTGGTTTTGGAGTAAGCCACTGTTAAAAAAACCTCGTCCACTGTTAAAAAATAATAATTCCTCTACCGCACCTGTAACCCAAACATCCGGATTAATTTCTTTAAAAGGAGGCGACCTTGCCCAGGAAATCTTTGAAAGCAATTGTCGGCCAAATATTATTAATATTCACCAGTTATTTAAGGAAGAATATTTCAGGGATAAATTTATTTTGAACATATTTTAAAGTTGAATTGCCGCCTTGGGGTGGATGAATTATTTTAGAGCGGAAAACTACCACAAAGTGGTATATCTTCTTAAACGAAAAGATATCACCTTTACATAATGAGAATTTCCGTTTGCATCGTTGACGACAATAAAGACATCCGTTTAGCATTGGAACAAATTATTCTAATGTCTGACGAGCATTTGTTGATTGGAAGTTTTGCCTCCGCAGCGGAAGCAATACATAATTTACCGATTTTGAAACCGAATGTTGTGTTAATGGATATTAACCTGGGAGAAGGAGAAACAGGCATTGATTGTGTGCGACATTTAAAAGTAGAAAATCCCGAGATACTTTTTATGATGTGTACCGTGTATGAAGATGATGAAAAGATTTTTGAAGCGCTTACTGCAGGAGCTAATGGATATATACTTAAGAAAACACCCCCGCAAAAATTATTAGAAGCCATTAAAGAATTATACGGCGGAGGCTCACCCATGAGCAGCCAGATAGCAAGAAAAGTTGTTGTAGCTTTTCAAAGCAGGATATCAGAAGGAATGTCGGCCGGAAATATCAATGCTGCTTCGTTGAGTACCTTATCCAATCGCGAAAAAGAAATATTGGAACACCTTGCAAAAGGATTGTTGTATAAAGAAATTGCAGCTAACCTTTTTATCAGCCAGGAAACAGTTCGTAAACATGTATACCATATTTACGAAAAACTCCATGTAAACAACCGGGTTGAAGCAATCAACAAATTTTTTGGCAGATAGAAGTAATCTCTGCTCCTCCTGATTATTATTGTTACTCCGAAAAGAAAAAACTACCACAAAGTTGTATTGATAAAGAATTCAACAGCTATTACCTTTATGGTGAGGTGCTAATCATATATCGTCAATCATTAAACCTGATCGATCAATCCCCAGCTAAGTTCTGAAAACACAGTTTAGTATTCAACTCTTACCTAAGAATGAAAGCCCTGGCAACAATGCCAGGGCCTTTTAATTTTATAACGTTGCACCAATAATCGCGGATGCCCGTTTAATATTCGTCTTCATTAAAGAAGAAGTCATCCTGGCTGGGATAATCGGGCCAGATGTCATCAATACCTTCATAAATCTCTCCTTCGTCTTCGAGTTCCTGCAAATTTTCGATTACTTCGATGGGAGCGCCGCTACGAATGCTGTAGTCGATCAACTCATCCTTGGTTGCAGGCCACGGAGCGTCTTCGAGATAAGAAGCTAATTCTAATGTCCAAAACATAATTAATTACCCTTTAAATTTCCGCAAAAGTAACTTTCCTTACGAAACAACCAAATCTATCTTTCACCCACACTATAAACATTTCTTTAAAACCCATCCAGGGTTAAGAGACTATGAACGGGATGCCACAGCTTTGTAGTATCTTGACGGCTTCAGAAAGTGGAAATTATGTTGGAAGCAAAAAATATTCAGAAATATTATGGTGAGCTTTGGGTGCTAAAAGGAGTTGATATGCATATTGCCAAGGGGGAGATTGCAAGTATTGTTGGCCCTTCGGGTTCAGGCAAGAGCACCTTACTACATATTCTTGGCACACTCGATAAGCCTGCCAAAGGCACTCTAAAAATAAATGGGGAGCCGGTTAATTTCGCTAGTGATAATTTGCTGGCCGCGTTTCGAAATCGGCATATTGGATTTGTATTCCAGTTTCATCATTTATTACCAGAGTTTACTGCTCTTGAAAATGTTTGTATACCTGGATGGATTGCGGGTAACCCTAAAAAAGAAGTGATTCAAAGGGGTGAGGAATTATTGAAATTATTAGGATTGGGAAAGCAGAGTAAGAATAGCCCCCAACAACTCTCCGGGGGAGAACAACAGCGGGTGGCTGTTGCACGTGCCCTCATTAACAATCCTTCCATTGTTTTTGCCGATGAACCCACCGGCAATCTTGATAGCGCGCATGCAAAAGACTTACATGAACTTTTCTTTGATTTGCGTAAACAATTCAATCAAACTTTCCTGATTGTTACCCATAACGAAGAACTCGCGGCTATGAGTGATCGAACGTTGCATATGAAGGACGGGAAAATTGTGTAAGTGTACATGATAAAAAACAATTTTTTTATCAGACTATTTTCCTCTGCCTATTATTTTAAGATTAAGAATTCTACACTCGGGGTTTCCAGGGAATTTCTGCCACTTTTAATTGATGCGCCATATACCTTGCTAAAACAAAAAGGTAATCGCTTAACCGGTTCAGGTATTTAAGAATTACCGGCTCTACTTCTAAACTTTCCACTTCCAGCCGTACACAACAACGTTCTGCGCGGCGGCAAACACAGCGTGCAATATGCAATTGCGATGATAGGGTATGCCCTCCCGGTAGTATAAAACTCTTCATCACCGGGATAGTTTTGTTCATTCGGTCTATTTCCGATTCAATAAAACCAATATCCGTTTCTTTTAAATCTGGAATACGCATTTTGGGTTCTTTAATAGGGTCACAGGCTAAAGAAGATCCAATGGTAAACAATCGATCCTGTACTTCTAACAAAGTAGCCCTGCATTTTTCCTCGTTCAGTAAATCGCGGCAAAGACCAATATAAGAATTCAATTCATCTACCGTACCATAGGCTTCTATTCGTAAATGCGATTTAGAAACTTTCGTTCCACCAATAAGCGAAGTGATTCCTTTATCGCCGGTTTTTGTGTAGATTTTTGAGGCCATCTTAAAAAATATTACTGATTATATATTTACACCAGGAAACAATTGGTGCCATTTTACAAACGTGTCCTTTCAATTAAGTGTTGAATAAACTATTATCGCTACGTAACAAATTTATTCAGGTAATAGTTGTAAAATAGAAAAGGAGAGTTTTTACTCTCCACACTTTTAACACAGGCAGCAATAATAGCTAGTTATCTGCAAAGCCGGCAATCATTGTAGGCTCTTTTCGTTTATCAGTTTCAACGATTCCATCTCTCAACCGAACTACCCGGTGCGCATGGTTTGCAATATCCTCTTCGTGTGTAACTAAAACTACTGTATTTCCACCCGCATGAATTTTTCCAAAAATTTCCATGATTTCATAAGAAGTCTTTGTATCAAGATTTCCGGTAGGTTCATCAGCCAATATTATAGAGGGATCATTCACCAGTGCCCGGGCAATAGCAACGCGTTGACACTGGCCTCCGCTCAATTCGT
Source organism: Chitinophagaceae bacterium (assembly GCA_031378605.1). GTDB lineage: Bacteria > Bacteroidota > Bacteroidia > Chitinophagales > Chitinophagaceae > Endoryza. The sequence goes on from JANNEK010000456.1 coordinate 7,299, forward strand.
TTGGACGGTGGCTGCTACGGTCGGTGAGATTTACTTTGGCCAAAACTTCCATTGCTTTTTCAGTTCTCATTTTTTTACTCATTCCTGCATATACCAATGGTAATGCTACATTTTCCATTGCAGACAATCGAGGTAACAAGTTAAATTGTTGAAAAACGAAACCAATTTCCTTATTTCGAACATCTGCCAAGTCATCATCAGCCATTTTACTTACATCTTTACCATTAAGCACATACCGGCCCGCAGTCGGCGAATCCAAACAACCTACTATGTTCATAAGTGTACTTTTCCCTGATCCGGACGGACCCATCAAGGCAACATATTCATTCTTCATAATATCCAGCGAAATACCTTTTAATACCCTAAGCTCTTGTTTGCCCATGATATAACTCTTGCGGATATCCTCCAGTTTAATAATAAGATCCATATTGGTAAATACTATTTTTAAAAAAAATTGTTATTAAAAATAAAACTAAAAAAAATTTTATTTTGCAACAACGGAAATGAAAAAAACCTTCGCTAAAATAACAGGTCCCCTGCTCTTTGTTATTTATCCGGCTCTCTTTCAATCACCTTTGGAACCCTTATAAACACCCCATCGTTTTCCAGTGCATTTTTTAGAGCTTCTTCCCTGCTGATAGAACCTTGCACCATATCTTCACGAAGCACATTTACGGCATTGCTCATATGCAATAATGGTTCTACACCTGTAGTATCAAGTTCCTGCAGTTTATCAATAAACCCGATCATTTGCTGGAGGTCTTTTTTTATCACTTCCATTTCCTGTTCATTAAAGGAAAGTCGTGATAATTCAGCAAGATTTTTTACCAACTCGTTGTTCAAAACCATTGTTCAAATATAAGCTATATGTCTAATGATGGATGCTGTTAGGTAAGAAGGTTGGAAACAACGGATGTACGGCAAATTATTCCATTTTTATGGAGGCTTCCATCTATCTTTCCTTTTACCTTTTATTATTATCTTCGCGCCCGTATGACTAAGAAGAAAGAGATTGTTATGAGTGGAATTCGGCCCACTGGATTTTTGCACCTCGGCAATTATTTTGGAGCCGTTCGTAATTATGTTCGGATGCAGGATGAATATGAATGTTTTTTTATGGTTGCCGATTGGCACTCGCTTACTACCCATCCCGATACTTCAGCATTAAAAGAGAATGTATGCAGGGTGTTGGCAGAGAATATTGCATCGGGTCTGGATCCAGATAAAGTTGCGTTTTACTGCCAGAGTCATATTCATGAAACTGCTGAACTTTATCTTTATCTGAATATGATGGCCTATAAAGGCGAGTTAGAAAAAACAACCACTTTTAAAGACAAGGTTCGTCAGCAAGAAAATAATGTAAATGCAGGCTTGCTAACTTACCCTGTTTTACAGGCAGCAGATATTTTATTACACCGGGCAATTTATGTTCCTGTAGGAAAGGATCAGGAACAACATTTGGAAATGGCGCGTAATTTTGCAAAGCGTTTTAATCACAGGTATGGGGAGGTGTTTCCGGAACCCTTCGCATTTAATTTTGGAGAAGCTCTTGTGAAAGTACCGAGTTTAGATGGAGCGGGGAAAATGAGCAAGAGTGAAAACCAATTGGCAACCTTATACCTTGCAGATAGTGATGAAGCAATTCGGAAAAAAGTGATGAAGGCAAAAACGGATAGCGGTCCCGCAAATCCGAATACCGTTAAACCAGATTATATAGAAAATATTTTTTTATTGATGTCCCTTGTGAGTGATGAGGAAGTACTAAAAAAATATGAAGCTGATTATAATAACTGTACTATCCGTTATGGTGAAATGAAAAAACAATTGGCAGAAGATATGGTTCGCTTTATTGCACCCATCCGTGAAAAAACCGAAACCATCCGTAATGATTCCTCCTTTCTTAAACAGTTAATGGAAAAAGGAGCTGAAAAGGGAAGAGCGAGTGCTAAATCGACCATGAATATGGTGCGCCAGGCTATGGGGTTAAACTATTATTGACTACCCTAAGTGGATATTTAATTTGTTTTTAAGGAATTTCTTGTCTTTCATCAATGATGCATATTATTGAAACACCTTGAATTAAATACAAAACCAATTAAAATTAGCCTAACCAAACCCGTATCGTTTATTATTCTTTATCCTTAAATATTTTTGAAATTTATTTATTATGTTGATTTGAAGGAATTCTATACTTTTATCAGCTTTCAAAATTTTATGAACTTTTAAATGATCCGCTACCAGGCGGAAATGGAATATGGCCAAGAGTAAAAAACCAAAACATATTGCAATAGCCGGAAATATTGGAGCTGGTAAAACTACCCTTACTGAAATGTTGAGTAAGCATTACCGTTGGATACCGCAATTTGAAGATGTAGATCACAACCCGTACTTGTTCGATTTCTACGAAGATATGCCCCGATGGAGTTTTAATCTTCAAATCTACTTTTTAAACAACCGTTTAAATCAATTATTGGATATTCAACGCGGCACGGAAACGGTTGTACAGGATAGAACAATTTATGAAGACGCTCATATCTTCGCTCCCAATTTGCATGAAATGGGATTGATGGGTAAAAGAGACTTTGATAATTATTTTCAATTTTTTGAAACACTGAAGTCGATGGTACAACCACCCGACCTGCTTATATACCTTAAGGCCTCCGTACCCACCATTGTGGCCCAAATACAAAAGCGCGGGCGTGAATATGAAGAAAACATTCGGCTCGACTATCTCAAACGGTTAAACGACTATTACAACAAGTGGATCGATTCTTATAAAGAAGGGCCTTTGCTGGTGATAGATATTGACAAGAATAAATTTGGCGAAAACGAAGAACATCTTGGTGAGATTATTCGCAAAATTGACTCACAATTGTATGGACTGTTTTAATTTTATTAATAATAGTTAGCCCAACAAATTTCAATTTTCAATACTCGAATGTCAGCATCTTACTGAATACTCAATTTGCACAAAAGCTTCCAATGCTAAAGGATAGCTTTGTAGAATAGCGGAGGAAACTATGGAAATCGGAAGCACTTGCGTCTTATTTTAAGACAAAAAAGTTTATGCAGGTATATCTGATTCTGATTACTGTTTGTAGTATTGCATCTTCGTCGCTGTTTTCGCAAGGACAAACCAATAACCGGAAAATCGTTGGAAACAAAAAAGATCTTCATTCCGTCAAAGAGGAAGATAAGGTTTTTACTAAAGTGGAATCTGAATCCGGTACGAATTGGGCTGAGTGGAAAAAATATCTTGAAAAAAATGGTATCCTACCCGATTCGGTAGTTGTAAATACTCCTGGTGGAACGTATGAGGTACGCTTAAGCTATGTGATCGATATTCATGGCAGTATAGTACAGGTAAAGCTTTTAAACGATCCCGGATATGGGTTGGGAAAACGAGCGATTCAATTGCTAAAAAATTATACAGGGGAATGGCATCCTGCATCTCAATGTGGAAGATTTGTTAAGAGTTACAAATACTTGCCTATTGTATTTAAAATTAGTCATTGAAACCTTACTTGAATACAGAATATCTTCTTGTCGATTGCGATGGTGTTTACAATAAATTTTAACTATGCTTTATACACTACCGGTAATGAGCATATGCCTTCATTTCGTTTAGTGCTGCAATAATTTTTTTTAGCCAGGCTTCTTGTTGGTCCGTTTTACGCGAATGATCAGTTTGACGATCATAACTATTTTGCATTTCCTGGTATTGTTTCATCAACTCTTCATACAACTTATTGACATCTGAGCTTGCGGTAGCTTCTTTGAATACATAGGTGCTAAGTGCTTTTTTCAATTTACGGGCATGTAATTCTGCAATGTCAAAATGACCCTGTTCGTGTGCTAAAATATAATTGTTTTTTATTTTGACCCAGGAGCGCGATTTATCAAACTGGCAGGTGATTGAATACGTAAACCCTGAAGAGCCATATCCAAATTTGAAATTGATATGGGTACTGGTTAGTGCTACATTATCTGAATTATCCTGGGCCTTAGCTTCAAAATCATTCCAGGTAAGCTTACGCCCGGCATCCCAATCAATCAAGTTAGTTTTTTTCTGTGTTGGAAGCACTATTAAAAAAACGAGCAATAATGATTTCATCATATCAAAACGCAATTTATAAGCAAAGATTCGGGATAAAGTTTAAAGATTTTGCTAAATAAAAAGAGGCTGTCTTAAAAGACGATAAAATCTCGCAAAGGCGCCACGACGTAAAGAAAAAATAGTGAAGATCAGGCGTTGCGACTTTGTGTCGTTGCGAGAAAAACATATTTAAAATACTTTTGACAGCCTCATAGCAAGCAAGAAAGAGTGTTTTCTTAAATCTTTATATTATTTTAGGCGCAGCAGCCATTACATCTTCATTAACTCCCGATGAATATTTTTTAAAATTGTCAATAAATTGCTGGGCAAGTCTTCGTGCGGTAGCATCATACAAATTCTTATCGGTCCAGGTATTCCTTGGGTTTAAGAGTTCCATTGGAACTCCTTCGCAGGTTACAGGTATGGCTAATTGAAATACCTGATCCTTCTCAAAACAGGCATTTTCAAATTTTCCTTCTAATGCTGCTGTAATCAAAGCACGTGTATAGTTCAATTTCATTCGGGTACCGATACCGTAAGGGCCGCCGGTCCAACCCGTATTAATCAACCATACATTCACTTTATTTTTTCGCAACCTTTCGCCAAGCATTGATGCATATTTACCGGGATGCAACGGCAGAAAGGGAGCACCAAAGCAAGCACTAAAAGTAGTTTTAGGTTCTGTAACACCTGCTTCCGTTCCGGCAACTTTTGCAGTGTATCCAGAAATGAACTGGTACATAGCCTGGGAAGTGGTCAATTTAGCAATGGGAGGCAAAACGCCATAGGCATCACAAGTTAAAAAGAAAATATTTTCAGGATTACCTCCAACAGAAGGTTTGGCTGTATTAGAAATAAAATCCAACGGATAAGAGACTCGTGTATTTTCAGTTATTTTCTTGCAACCAAAATCAATCTTACCGGTTTCATTGCACATACCGGTATTTTCTACTAATGCACCCGGGCGAATAGCATTAAATATCTCTGGTTCTTTTTCTTCACTTAAATCTATGCATTTAGCATAACACCCTCCTTCAAAATTAAAAACTCCGTTAGTACTCCAGCCATGTTCATCATCTCCAATTAACATTCGATTTGGATCGGCACTTAGTGTGGTTTTTCCGGTACCACTTAATCCAAAAAAAAGGGCAGTATCTCCCCGTTTTCCCCGATTGGCCGAACAATGCATGCTCAGTACATTATGTTGTAAGGGTAGCAAATAATTTAATATAGTAAAAATTCCTTTTTTTGTTTCACCTGTATAACCAGTTCCTGCAAGCAGTATGGTTTTATGTTTGAAAGAAATAACGGATGCATTATGTTGTCGGGTACCACATTCTTCTGGTTTTAATTTCAACCCTGGGGCAGATAAAATAATCCAATCTTTTTTAAAATTCATTAGCTCCTTCTCCTTAGGTCGTAAAAACATATTGTAAGCAAAGAGGTTGATCGAAGGATGCTCATTTACGATTCTGATATTTATCCGATAACGTGGATCTGCCGACACATAGGCATCTCTAACCCACAGTTCTCTTTTCTTATTTAGGTAGTCTAATATCTTTCCCTTAATTACATGGAAATATTTTTCTTCCATCGGAATATTAAATTCATTCCAATGAACAGTAGTTGCGGTACACTCATCTTTTATAGTAAACTTATCTTTTGGGCTGCGCCCGGTAAACTCCCCGGTTTTAATAACCAGGGCACCCGTATCATTTAATACCCCCTCGCCCAGTCGAAGAGTATCTTGCACCAATTCATCCGGCCCCTGCTGGTAATGAATTTGATTATTGGTAAGTCCAAGTTCTTGCAATTGAAGAGAAGGAATAGCTAGCCATTTAACTGACATACTCAATATAAATTTGGTGGAACTAAAGGTAATATTGAATATTATCTACTGCAAGGGTTATAAGGCCCTTATTTTTAGATTATATCTATCAAAATATCAAATAACTTGAAAATATTTTAACTAACAATCGTTAGTACTTGTTTTGACCTCATTATTTCTTTCGATTTCTAGACAATTCATAAATCTTTAAATTCTATTTATTTACAAACTGTTCCTTTCTGTAAAATGCGCCTATTCAAAACATTGGTAATGGTTCTAACTTTTCATTCTTTATTTTTACAGACATAACCCAACCAATTCATCAACGATGAAATATCACCCACTAAATCCCGCCATTTTTACCGAGAACCGGGAACGGTTTATCAAAAAAATGGAAAAAAATTCCATTGCTATTTTTAACAGCAATGATGAACTTCCTGCAAACGGTGATGCATTGCATGTGTTTAAACAAAATAGCGATCTCTTCTGGCTCTGTGGTATTGAACAGGAAGACACGATGGTCATTCTTTTTCCTGATAATCCTGATCCCAGGTTTCGCGAGGTATTGGTATTAGTGCGTCCTAATGTGTTAAAAGAAAAATGGGATGGAAGCAGGTGGCGCGCAGAAGATGCAAAAAAAGCTTGCGGCATCTCTACCGTAATTTGGCTAGATACGTTAGATGCCCAATTGCAAACCTGGATACATCTTGCCGATACTATTTATTTAAACACGAATGAGAACGACCGAAAGGCCAACTTGGTACCGGTTATAGATTACCGTTATGCAGAAGCCATGTTGAAACGGTATCCTCTTCATCAATACAAACGAAGCGCAAAAATTCTAAAGGAATTGCGTGCAATTAAATCTCCCCTTGAAATAATAGTACTGCAAAAAGCAATTGATATCACCCAAATTGCCTTTGAGCGGGTAATGAAATTTGTGAAGCCCGGGGTTATGGAATACGAAATTGAAGCGGAGATATGGCACTCGTTTTTAAGTAACCGGGCTACTGGCCCGGCTTATAATAGCATTATTGCCTCTGGCGATCGCGCCAGAACACTGCATTATATTTCGAATAACCAGGAATGTAAGGACGGCGAATTAATTTTGATGGATTTTGGAGCTGCTTACGGGGGATATTGTGCTGATCTGACACGTACTATTCCAGTGAATGGCAAATTCAGCCGCCGGCAAAAAACAGTGTATAACGCCTGCTTTCACCTTCACCAGTATGCGAAAAGTATATTGAAACCAGGTATCACCATTATTGATTATACTGATAAAGTTGGGCAGGAAGCAACTCAGCAATTCCTGAAAATAGGCTTATTAAAAAAATCTGAAGTGAAAAATGAGGACCCTGAAAACAGATCCTATCGGAAATTTCTTTATCATGGCATTTCACATCACCTCGGGATCGATGTCCATGATTTAGGCACCCGCACCGAACCCGTTAAAGCAGGAATGGTTTTTACCATAGAACCCGGCATCTATATTGAAGAAGAACAAATGGGCATTCGCATTGAAAACAATGTTTGGATTACCCGAAACGGTAATAAGGACCTCTTTGAACGAATTCCAATTTCTGTTGATGATATTGAACGATGTATGAAGGGGTAAGAGGTAAAGAGAAAAGAGCTAAAGAGAAAAGAGTTAAAGGAGAAAAGAGGTTAAGAGAAAAGAGTTAAAGTGAAAAGAGCTAAAGAGAAAAGAGTTAAAGTGAAAAGAGCTAAAGAGAAAAGAGGTAAAGAGAAAAGAGCTAAAGAGAAAAGAGTTAAAGAGAAAAGAGCTAAAGAGAAAAGAGCTAAAGAGAAAAGAGTTAAAGAGAAAAGAGGTAAAGAGAAAAGAGGTAAAGAGAAAAGAGGTAAAGGAGAAAAGAGGTAAAAGAGAAAAGAGGTAAAGGAGAAAAGAGTTAAGGAGAAAAGAGTTAAAGAGAAAAGAGAAAAGAGCTAAAAAGTTAAAGAGGAAAAAACAAAGGTTAAAAAGAAGAAAAATAATAAAGAACAACTAATTCTTTCAATAAATATGAAACAGATTCCAAATATATTTACGTTACTCAATTTATTTTTCGGATGCTGCGCGATCGTTTTTGTAATGCAGCACGGAATTACCATTACTAACGACAACAACGGGGCGCAATGGGTAATTATGCCTGAAGAAATCTGGAAAGCTTCTTTGTTCATTGGGCTTGCTGCATTGGTTGATTTTTTAGATGGTTTTATCGCAAGGTTGTTTAATGCCAGTTCTGAAATGGGCAAACAATTAGATTCTCTTGCCGATGTAGTGAGTTTTGGAGTTGCTCCTTCGCTAATCGTTTATCATTTTCTCCGGCTAAGTTATGCTCATGAAGAAAATGGGTTGGATATTTCCTGGGCAGTATTAACACCTGCTTTCATTATTGCTTGTGCAGCCGCTTACCGCCTTGCAAAATTCAATGTAGATACTCAACAACAATATGGATTTAAAGGAGTACCCACTCCGGCAGTTGGATTATTGATTGCATCGCTACCACTCATTTATTGGTACAGCAATAGTGAAATGGTAGCCACTATTTTTCAGAACAAATGGTTTTGGTACGCACTCATTTTATTACTAAGCTCACTGATGATTAGTAACCTTCCTTTAATAGCATTGAAATTCAAAGATTATTCAATAAAAAAAAATCTTCCAAAAATTATATTGATTTTAATTGCAATCGTGGCAGCAGTACTTTTGAAATGGATGGCCGTACCTATATTATTCATCGCCTATATTGGTGTATCTTTACTATTTAAAAATAAAACTTCATGACGTATACAGTTCAGGTAAAAGTAATGCCCTTAAAAGAATTATTAGATCCCCAGGGTAAGGCTGTAATGGGTGGATTAAGCAACCTGGGTATAAAAGAAATTTCAGATGTAAGAATTGGTAAAAATATTACATTGGAAATTGACGCCAGTGATATTGATGCCGCAAAACAATTGGCAGAAAATGCTGCAAAAAAATTATTGGCAAACCCGGTGATGGAATATTTTGAGATAACTATTAACTAATAAAATTCTACGTTAATTGCTTGATTAAAATCTTAAAAAAGGCAAATGGATTAAATCTATTGATTTTGTATTGCGTAGCTGTTTTTTATAAATAGGCCACAACAATTACAAAGATCTTTCTTCTTAACTCGAAATCACACATTCGCCATCTATTCATCATGCTTTACATTATCCCCACCCCCATTGGCAATTTAAAGGATATTACTTTTCGTGCGATCGAAGTATTAAAAAGTGTAGACCTTATTCTGGCGGAGGACACAAGAAATACTATCAAACTATTGAATCACTACGAAATTATTTGTCCGCTCACTCCTTTTCATCAGCATAACGAACACCAGGTTCTTCAGCATATAACCAATCAACTGTTACAAGGAAAAAAAATGGCCATGGTGTCCGACGCAGGTACTCCCGGCATTTCGGATCCTGCTTTTTTATTGATTAGGGAATGTATTAAGGTAGGTGTTAAGGTAGAATGTTTACCGGGAGCAACCGCTTTTGTACCGGCACTTGTAAATAGTGGGCTATCGTCGAACCGATTTGTATTTGAAGGATTTTTGCCCGTAAAAAAAGGCAGGCAAACTATGTTAAAAAAATTATCGGAGGAAGAGCGAACACTTATCTTTTACGAATCGCCTCACCGCCTGGTTAAAGCACTTGAAGAGTTTATTCAATACTTTGGACCTTCACGAAATTGTTGTGTTAGCCGCGAATTATCTAAAATACACGAAGAAAATGCACGGGGTACCCTAGCCGAAGTATGTGAACACTTCAGACAAAAAGAAGTGAAAGGGGAAATTGTGATTGTGATTGAAGGCCATTCATAATGCAACACTCAATTTAATACCATTGAATAATTTCTTTCAATTCTTTTCTTTTTATATCCGGTACCCAGCATTCTTCCGCCGGATATCCAACAGGAATTAATAAAAAAGGTTTTTCATTTACGGGTCTGTTTAAAATTTTAATCAAAAAATTCATTGGCGATGGAGTATGGGTAAGTGCACCTAACCCCGCATTGTAAATAGCCGCTAATAAAAAACCACAGGCTATTCCCACACTTTCTGTTACATAATAATTTTGGTGCTTATGACCATCCGGCGCTGTTTCATAACTTCTTTTAAAAACAATAATCAGATAGGGAGCAATCTCTAAAAATGGTTTATTCCAATCTGTACCAATAGGTGCGAGATCTTTTAACCATTCTTCGCTCATTCTTCCATTATAACTTTCCCTTTCTTCTTCTTCGGCAGCGATACGAATTTGCTTTTTTATAGAAGGGTCATTTACCACGCAAAAAGTCCAGGGCTGTTTATGCGCACCGCTGGGTGCAGTGGAAGCTGTTTTAATAATATTTTCTATTACTGATTCAGGAACGGGGCGACTACTGAATTCGCGAATAGTTCTGCGCTGGTTCATAAACCAGAAAAAAGATGCAGCCTTTTCATTCATCTCCTCTGCAGAAAAAGTATTTTTTTTATACGAAACAAAAGGATAGTTATTAATTAATTTGGAATCATTTTTCATATTAGTAGAATTACCGAATTGTTATGTGTAATACACGAAGTAAATTATTATTTTTTTATTATTACCACAAAATGGTATTTGTATATCAAATGAATTACCATACCTTCATTTTACAAACCTTATCCACTCCCTTCTAAACTTCTTTCCCTTGTTTTCCCTGATCAAGTAGTAGTAGTCACTCTGACCTTGTAGCAATGGTCCGCGTCCTTTTTGTTCATGTGTTTTATACATGCTTTTTTAGCACGTATAACAATAATTTATTGCCAACTACTTAATTCCAGCCAATGATTGGAAACGCGATGATATTATTGCGGGAGGAACTGTCTGCCTATATGATAGCCCAGGGCGATCCAGCTAATGTTGTGATTGAAAACATTGGTTTGTTTGAAACAGATGCAGGCAGTAACCTCGACGATAGTATTGTTATAACAGTGGTAAACATTGAGGAAGAAAGTACATTAAAAAATGGCAAACAGTTTACAAAGTGGCCTGATGGATTTGCGCGCTACGAAAACAGACCCGTATTTTTAAATCTCTATGTTCTGTTTACCGCTAATTTTTCAGGTGGCGTTCCGCCCAATAACGGTTATGTACAAGCTCTTAAAAGATTGTCGCTGGTCATTGAATTTTTCCAGGGCAAAACTGTTTTCACCCCTGCAACGTCTACAGTACCTCTTCCACCAGAATTAAGCGATTTAAGTAATCCGGAAATAGCCAGCTTAAAACTTAACCTGGAGTTGTATACACTAACATTTGAACAAATTAATCATTTATGGGGCTCTTTGGGTGGAAGGCAAATACCTTCTGCGATGTACAAAGTACGCCTTGTATCTATCACAGAAAGAAGTATACGCAGGGAAGTACCGTTGATCGAAGAAATAGAAACATTGATTTCAAAAACACCTGATAACTGCTGATGGCAATCATATATAAAATATTATGTGAAGTGAAACTTATGCATGAATACTATCTCACCTCCGAAAAAGGTGAAACGGTGTTTGATTTTGCGGCTCAAAACGACCGCATGAATTTTCTTTTTCAACAATTTGTAAAAGATTCACCCAGCATAAATAATAACCTGGATTTTGTTATTTCCGAATCGAACCGGGTTTTATTTAATAACCTGAAAATTAAAATCATTCCATCTTATTCGGGGTTTAAGCTGGCTATACAATGCAACAAAAAAATATTGGCAGATGGCACTGCAGTTTATGAACCTGTTACTCCTTTACCAATTGATACCGCCATCCCTGTATTTATAAAAGAAAAAATCAGTATCAGCAGTTTCTCAAATAATACGTTGAAAAAGCCATTCAATGCAGCCTGGTATTTTTCAAACCAGGATTTTCCTTCAGCAAAAACCTTCCCTTTTTTATCCAATTCAGTTCCCGCATTCGATGGCGGAGCTACCTACCAACAAGGCGAAATTGCATTACATGGTTCTAATGATGTTCGTGCATTTTTAAATAATGGTGCAATTGACCCCTGGTTGAAATTGAAAGGAACCGGTTATATCAATGAATCCGACAAATTGTTATTGCCTCTTTCATTCTCCTATACTTTTAGTACAACCGATAATGTAACTGATGCCCTATTTATTCTGAAAGATTTCAACAATGCTGAGGTAAAACGTCTCTCAGTATCCGGTACAAATCCGATTAAATCGGTTTATCTCAACTTTCATACTGAAAATAATATTGTGAAAACACTTCCTGATACAGAACCTGCTAATCATAGTATGTATACGCTTGAGGTAACTGGCAGTAATGGTTATTCAAAAACCTTTACTACTTTATTATTTGCCGATGACAGGATGGGCATTTCAAATTATACAGCATTGTTACAATTGAAACCAATAGCTGACAATACTGCATTTAATCTTATTGACAGTAATGGTTTTTTGTTTACCCGCCTATTACCCGACTCGACTAAACAACCACCGCCAGTATTTGAGTTATGGATGAAGAGTCGGCTTGTGTTCTGGCAATATATTAATAACAAACAACGAAAAATAAAACTAACCATTGATACGCAGGATTTATTGACTGAAAATAGTGGGGTACTGGTAATGAAGAACCCACTTTCATTAACCTATTCTCCGATACTGGTAAAAAAACCCGACAATAGTTTTCAGTACCTCCCGAACCCTTTGCCTGGAGATATCGTGAAACTAAGTGTCAATAAGTTTTTTGTTAACATATTAGTGCCTGAATCAAAAATGTTTCCGCTTGCATAAATCGAAAAATATTTTTATTAACTATTAAACCGAATCATATGCCAGAATACAAAACGCCGGGAGTGTATATAGAAGAAATTCCAAAGCTACCTCCATCCATTGCTTCTGTTGAAACTGCTATTCCCGCTTTTATTGGCTATACCCAAAAAGCACAATTAAAAGAGCCTGGTGATTTAATAAACAAGCCAAAGCGCATTAGTTCGATGCTGCAATACGAACAGTATTTTGGAGGACCGCAATTGGAAGATAGTATTCAGATTACTATTGACACCACCCAGGCCAGAATAGAAATTCAGGGAAAAGTTTTAAACCCTTCCAAATACCTGATGTATTATTCTATGCAACTATTTTTCATTAATGGAGGAGGCGACTGCTATATAGTTTCGGTGGGTGATTACAGTACAGGAGGGGTTATTGATTTAGCCACCTTACAGGGTGGACTAAACGAAGTAGCAAAGGTAAACGAAATTACTCTTATACTATTTCCGGATGGATTAAATATGGCAACGCCGGGCGACTACTATGCGCTTAACAAAGAAGCAATGGACCAGTGTGAAGAATTAAAAGATCGGTTTGTAGTAATGGATGTATGGGTAAATCCAGTTGATATTGCATTTGATCCTATAGCTACTTTCCGAAACTCAGATTTTGGCGACATAGATACTAAAAAGTATGCTGCAATTTATTATCCAAGAATAAACACCAGGCTTGATTACTCCTACGACCAAAGTGGATCTACCGTAACTATTATTGGCAAGGGAGATGCTACTTTAAACGGCACAATGGCTGAATTGAAAAGCAAAAACAACGCAATGTTTTTTCAGGCAAAAGCTGCTATTAATAATATTGAGGTATTGCTGCCCGCTTCTGCTGCAGTAGTTGGTAAGTATGCAGATACAGACAATACCCGTGGAGTTTGGAAAGCGCCCGCCAATGTAGGAATCGATTTTGCGATAAGCCCTGAAATAATTATTAGTCATAAAGAACAGGCAAATCTGAATGTAGATGTTGTAGATGGAAAATCAATTAATGTTATACGTTCCTTTCCAGGCAGGGGCCCGGCTATTATTTGGGGAGCGAGAACTCTTGCTGGTAACGACAATGAATGGCGTTATATATCTGTTCGCAGGTTTTTTAATATGGTTGAAGAATCAACAAAAAATGCTTCCGAACAATTTGTATTTGAACCCAACGATCGAAATACATGGATACGGGTTAAGTCGATGATCGAAAATTATCTTACGCTGCAATGGAAAGCAGGTGCCTTAATGGGTACTACCACCCGCGAAGCTTTTTTTGTAAAAGTTGGGTTGGGTGAAACGATGACGGAACAGGATATATGGGAAGGAAGAATGATTGTAGAAATAGGAATGGCCGTTGTACGCCCCGCAGAATTTATAATTCTTCGTTTCATGCACAAAATGCTTCAGGAAGCATAACCCGTTTATCATTTTATAATTATTAAATCAATCCTAATATGGCAATACATCCCACACGCAGCAATAAAAAGAGCTCTACAGATAATGATTGCGGCTGCAAAGATCAGGATAACCTAACGCAAAAAATAATTACTACCGAGCGGCTTAAAGTATGCGATCTTTTATATGAGTCCGCTTCTACAGTCTCCAAACAGGAAAAAAAATTTGAAGGAGAAAATAAGCTCTTTGATGATAAGAAGTGTATGATGAAATACACAGAAGAAAATTATCGAAAATACCGGAACCTTGATATTTGCACTGGTACAGAACTGGTGCAAACTAATGAATCGGTTAAGGCAAATGTTTCTACTTATAACAAATGGAATAAAGATCTTAATGCTGTTTTGAAAAACATTGCCAACAATATAAAAACGTCTAAAGATAAATTCAGAGAATTGCAGGAAGCGGCCTGTAAACTGGAAATTTGTTATAACGACAATTGCAATACCGGGCAAAAGAAAGCAATAACCGGTAAGGTACCCGAAGATTGCAAAGAAGAAGGAAGACAAATTCCTGAAGCCTGTAAAGATTCCGATAAAATTTTTGATGAACTGATTTGTATGCCAAAAGGCATGTGGCAGGATATTGATTCTATTTTTAAATCATCAGCCGATGTAGTGGGTATCCAGGTATTTTCTAATATTGATACACTGGAGCCTTTGCAAAAATCATTAGATGATTATTCAAAAGAATTTAAAAAATTCCTGACCGACGTAGTAAAAACAAGGGAAACAGATTTGAAAAAAGTCCAGGAAGACCTTGTTAAATCTGTACAGGAAATTACAAAAGCAGCGATGGATAGAAATAATGCCCGAAGTGAATTTGAAGGGTATTATGACGCAACAGAATTTTTATGTTGTCCGGATTGCGACTGTATTGATAATACAGTTAATGGAAGATACCAAACCGGGCAAGTCAATGACAAGTGTACTCCAAAACTGAAAGACTGTGAAAAACAGGTTTGTGAAATCTGTGAGGAAGTGAAAGAAACTTTTTGCTGCAGCAATAAAAAACCAGCGGAAGAAAAATGTGCCGACTAGTTTTTGAATTTATTCTCTCATTAATTAATTGTAAAAAAAACATCTATGTTAACCAAACATAATTACCAAAAAAGCGATACAAGCTTAAAAGAGGGCAAGATATTCGATTGCTGCCGCAAAGAGGTACCAGGCGATTCAAATTGCGAAGACTGCTGTTACGATACCTGGCGCGATGAACTCAAAAAAGTAAATCAATCCTATAGTGAATCGGCAGAAAAATATCTTCAATTAAAAAATAGTTTAACGTTTATAACGGAAAGAAGAGACAAATTTAAAAATTGGGTAGATGAGTTACTGAAAGCGGAGGACCTGGCGAGAAAAATTTGTAACCAACTTGAAATAATTGCGGTACAGTCTGATAAAATATGGTTCAATTCTATTAAAGCAGTTGAAGCAATAGAAATAATTTTCTGTATGATTCGCGATTTCTATATGCGTGTAGACTATATTAAAAAACGTTATGACGAACTTCAAAACTGTATCAATGCCAATAACGACTCTTCATTGGTTAAAGGGCAGGGCATTCTAAAATGCCTCGATGATTATTTTACAAAGCTTGATGCAGTTATTAAAACAAGGGATGAAATAATGAAAATGGCTGTTGAAGCAATTAAAATATCCAATCTTATACGGAACAGTATTTCAACCAGTGAAGCGAATGAATCGTACGACCCGTGCAACCCCGGTAAACCCTGTTCCTGTTCAACGGATGGGCCTTCAATTTATGGTTTCAAAACTATTATTTGCGAATGGTATTGTTCTTTTGGTTGCGATGAAGAATGTATTCCTTGTGCTGAGGGAACCGTGCAGGTACCACAACAATCATCTAAACAGGTTGGAACCGCTATAAAAGATTCTAAACCCACTGTATCCTGCGAACTGGAGCCAATGTTTGATTTTCCTATTTGTAACGATGAGTATAAATGCCGGGTTGAAAAATGGTATAAGACAGATGAGCAATGTGTAAAGGATTTATCAAACGAAGTGAAAGAAGCCATCAAAGAAAAAGAATCGCTGCAGGCTTGTAAAACAAGTTTGGAAAAAGCGATTGCAGAAGTAGATCCTAAAAAAAGATGTAAATAATTTATTCATTTTATTCAATTACTCTAAAAAATAAATACTATGGCTGCTAAAGGAGACTACCCGATTCCAAAATTTCATTTTCAGGTTGAATGGGGAAATGATTTTCGTATAGGATTTACAGAAGTAAGTGGATTGGATTTTGAAACAGAAGTTATTGAATACCGCGAGGGTAACAATAAAAAATACAATAAATCCAAACAGCCTGGCTTAACAAAATTCAGCAATGTAACACTTAAGCGGGGAACATTTGAAGGCGACTTTGATTTCTATAAAGAATGGAGAAAAACCTATTATTTCCAGGAAGCAAATAAAACAGGTACAAAGTATCGCCGAACAGTTACTATAAAACTGTTGAATGAAAATCATGAACCCATCATTACCTGGAAATTATTGAATGCATGGCCATCTAAAATTCAATCCACCGATTTAAAAGCAGATGGCAACGAAGTAGCTATTGAAACAATGGAATTGGTACATGAAGGCCTAGAAATAATGAATGTCGATTAATCATGGCTGTTGATAAAAGAAACCCACAGAGTTATTACCAAACGGTAAACTTTCTTTTCCAGGTGGAATTTCAACTTGGTTCAGAATCGTTTGATCTAAAGTTTCAATCGGTAACAGGATTGGATTCAACATTAGATACAGAAACAGTAAAGGAAGGCGGAGAAAACAGGTTTGAACATGTTATTCCAGTAAGAAGAAAATATGGACCCCTCGTATTGAAGAGAGGCATACTCACTCCATCCGAATCTAAACTGACATCATGGTTAAAAAAAGCTTTTGATGATGAAAAAGTTGAACCAATACCCAATCTTAATATTTCACTTCTGAATGAAGAACAAGAAGTACTGATGTTATGGAAAATAAATAACGTTTGGCCGAGAAGCTGGAGAATTGGTGAACTTAATGCAGAACGGGGTGAGGTACTAATAGAAACACTGGAATTAAATTACAACCGATTGGTATTTAGTGACGGAACTAATTAGTTATATATGCCAATAGAAATTCGCGAGCTGATAATAAAAGCAACAGTACAACAAGATGGATCGGCTGCAACTGCCGGAACAGCTTCTGGTAATAATAATGCCAGTTCGAAAGAGGATATCATCAAAGATTGTATAGATAAACTATCGGAAGTAATTAAACAACGCAATGAACGCTAGCCATACACTACAGAAATTTGTTATTCGCTCGTTTGCCAACCGAAATTTTACCGGGGAAGATAAGAGCAGAATTTTTACTGCCCCGGTTAACCCGGAATCTTTTACTAAAAATCTTAAGGTTGATCACGACGTGCGAACAGGGCATGGCAATCATGGAACAGAAGTTACCTTTAAATCAACGGTACCAGAGGAACTTAGATTGGAATTTATACTTGATGGAACCGGAACAATGGAAGGATATGTAGAAGAATACAAAAAACTACAGGTTCATGATCAGTTGAAAAAATTTCTGAATTGCGCATATGATTTTGATGGTGAAATACATAGTCCTCGATTTTTAATTATTTTCTGGGGTTCCGAAATAGATTTCCGTTGTGTACTTTCTAACCTGGATATCAATTATACCCTTTTCAATCCGGATGGCACTCCCTTAAGAGCGAAACTAACGGCAACTTTTTTGAACTATGTAGCAAGAGAAGAACGGTTAGCAAGGGAAAGACAAAGCTCACCCGATCTTACACACTACAGAAAAGTAAAGCAGGGTGACCGGTTAGACCTGATGGCATTTAATATCTACAATAATCCAAAATATTTTTTGCAGGTAGGAAAAGTAAATGCATTAAGCAGTATAAGAAATATCAAACCAGGAAGTGAATTGTATTTCCCACCTTTTGATAAAAACGAACAGTAATGGAAGAAATATTAATTCCAAATTCGTCGAGGCATAATGTTTCCAGCTATGCTATTACTATTAACGAAACGGCTATTAATCCCGCCTACCAACTGATTGCACTGGTGGTTACTAAAGAAATTAACCGGGTTCCTCATGCGAAAATAATTCTTCGTGACGGAGAGGCTGCCAGGCGAACATTCGAAATCAGCAATACAGATGATTTTATTCCTGGCAAAAAAATCAATATAAAAATAGGCAGAGACGGAGAAAATACGCAGGCATTTAAAGGCATTATTATAAGGCATGCTGTTAAAATAAAAGAAAACGGGAATACAGAATTACATATTGATTGCAAAGATGAGTCGATGAAAATGACTATTGGCAGGCAAAGCCGTTATTATCAAAATATCAAAGACAGCCAGGTATTCGATGAATTAATTGGCAGATATGCAGGAATATCTTCGGATACCGAAACAACTTCTCTTACACACAAAGAACTGGTACAGCATCATATTTCAGATTGGGATTTTATGTTGCTTCGGGCAGAAGCAAACGGTATGCTGGTAAATGTAAAAGATGGGGTTATTAAAATTGCTAAGCCACGTACAGATGCAGAGCCCGTATTACAAGTTACGTATGGCTCCTCAATACTTGAGTTCGAAGCAGAAATAGACGCAAGGATGCAATGGAAAAATGTGGAAGCAAGTTCCTGGGATTATAGTAACCAGGATGTATTTAAAGCAGATAGTTCCTCCGCATCATTTAGGGAACATGGAAATATTAGCGGAGAAGAACTATCGGGCATCGTTAATTTAGATAAATATAAACTGCACCATTCGGGCCATCTTACCGAAGAAGAATTACAGGAATGGGTAAATGGAGTTATGCTACGAAGCAGGCTATCAAAAATAAAGGGAAGGGCCAAGTTCAATGGCTTTGCAGAAATACTTCCGGGCGATATGGTCAAACTGGAAGGAGTAGGCGAACGTTTTAGAGGTAAAGCATTTGTAACTGCCGTAAAACAGGAAATGGGGAATGGAATGTGGGATACACATATTCAGTTTGGCCTTGATCCAACAATCTATCATTTTTTACATCAGGATATGGAAGATGCTCCGGCAGCCGGACTGGTTGGGGGTATAAGTGGATTGCAGATTGGAAAAGTAGTTCAATTAGAAAATGATCCGGATGGTGAAAACAGAATTCTGGTACGCATTCCCGTAATAGATAATTCGGCACAAGGTATTTGGACCAGAATAGCCAGCCTCGATGCAGGGGATAACCGCGGTGCATTTTTTCTTCCTGAAATTGATGATGAGGTAATCGTAGGTTTTATAAATGAAGACCCACGCGATGCTGTGGTACTGGGAATGCTGCATAGCAGTGCAAAACCTGCACCTATAACCGCAGCCGATGCCAATGATGAAAAAGGGTTCACGACCCGGAGCAAGATGCATTTAAGCTTTAACGATAATACAAAAACAATTATTATTGATACACCTGCTGGTAATAAAATTACGATGGATGAAAGCAGTATGAAGATTGAAATTAAGGATCAGAATAATAATAAAATTACAATGGATGCTACCGGTATTAAAATCGAAAGCCCCTTAAATGTAGAAATTAAAGCAGGTGCAAACTTAACACTCGCTGCTGCCGCCATGCTATCCATTGGCGGGGCATCGCTGGGAGTAAAAGCAGATGGAAATGTTAGTATTGAAGGGGCCGTTGCAAAACTTTCGGCACAGGGTATAACTGAAATAAGTGGGTCACTCGTAAAAATTAATTAAGATTAAAAATAAATAAATGCCTTCTGCTGCAAGACTATCTGATATGCATACCTGCCCATTATTTAACGGGCCGGTTCCACATGTAGGCGGTCCTGTAACAGGGCCATGTATACCTACTGTTCTCATTGGAGGATTGCCTGCAGCCGTAATAGGAGATTTATTGGTATGCGTTGGGCCGCCCGATACAATTGTAAAAGGGTCAACAACGGTACTTATAGGAGGCAGACCGGCAGCAAGGCAGGGCGATTTAACTGCACATGGTGGTGTAATTGTAACAGGTTTTGTAACAGTGCAAATTGGCGGGTAACTAAAACTTTAAAAATGGAATTGAATCAAAATTTTAATTCATTTATTGGAACTGGATGGGCCTTCCCTCCAACGTTTGATAGCGATACCGGTTCTGTAGAAATGGTAAGTAATGTAAAAGATATTAATGAAAGCCTGAATATTCTGCTATCAACCAGCTTAGGAGAACGCGTGATGCAACCTCAATATGGTTGCGATTTACACGACTACCTTTTTGAACCACTCAGCAGTACAGTTATCGGCTATATAAAAGACAGGGTTAAAACATCCATATTAATATATGAACCCAGAATAATTGCCGAGAAAATTGAAGTAACTGCCGATGATTCCTTTGATTTAATTGAAGGGAAATTTACCATAAGTATTGAGTATACCATACCGGGTACAAATTCCAGGTTTAATTATGTATATGATTATTATAAAAATGAAGCGCTGAAGCCAATTTAAAAAACTATAACCATTGTAAATAAAGCTGAATAGATTACCTGATGCCCATTTGCGACAACCTTGTACATCCTTTTCAAACAGATTCCGGAACCAGCCAACGGCAGCGGATAGCTGAAGTATTATTGTCAGATGCTCCGCAAATTGATGGTCGCAAAATGGCCGATTTGCTGGATTATTTTGTACAGTTATCCAGGCATATTAATTTTTATAATACCGAT
>JANNEK010000022.1:0-10205 GCA_031378605.1 Chitinophagaceae bacterium
CTTGGAAATACAGAAAGCTTATTATTCAAGTCCACAGCTTTAATAAAGAGTACGGTACTGTATCCAACCTTACCATTTTTATCAGTCAATTTAAGCCTGTAATAGGCACTTGCACTATTCTTTGTGTTGTCGGTAAACTGCATTGAAGACTTACCCGTAATATTTACTACACCAATCGATGAAAAAGAAGATCCGTTATTCGATTTTTCTATTGATGCAGTCGTATAATCATGTTCATTGCGCAATTTAGAATTCAACACTACTTCCTGGTTATTGTTTCTATTTCCAGAAAATGAAATCAGGTTAGAGATAGGTAAAAAGGAATTATTATAAATAAATTTTTTAAAATAAATACTTCGCAAACGGGTAGTACTTGAACTGTTACTAATATTATCTGCACCAACCCGAATGAAGATTGAAGACATTTTTGCATTTACCACGGTAAACATTACCTGTTTAGCTGATGTATCCCGACCTGGGTAATCAATCCCGGCTATGTTTTTACAACTCATCCATCCGGGACTGGAGCTTATCGTTAATTCGTTACCTACCATATCATAATCCATATATGCACTGGTTCCCCAGGTTATTTGATCAAACTCGTAAGTGATACCTTTTGCTCCATCAACATCAATACAGGTAACTGGAATTTCCAACTGTACCATGGCAGAAAAACTTCCACCTTTTACGAAATCAATTTGCATTTCAAGGAAACCATTTGTTGCCGGGTCAATATCCAATGTTGGTTGTAATGCTTCCTTATATCCAGAGCCTGCATCAATATCAGCCACCTTAACACCGGCAGAAATATCAGTAATAGTTACAATGGCATCTACACCAGGTTTTACATCTGTGTAACGGTATTGGGCACCTATTTCACGATCTTTACCGGCAATTAGAGAGCCATTCGTAAAATCATAATCAGGTTGGGAAAATCCTTTTGTGGAAAAAAGGGAAAGAAAAGATAACGTAAGAAACGCTACTTTAAAAAAGGTAAAATTTGTTTTCATAACATTCATTTCAAAGGGTTCGGAATTAGGTACGAATAGTTCTTCGGAAAAAATTCAGCGTTTATGTTTAGAACTATTTATTAAACCACTATCAATACATACATATAAACACTGATGTAAAGATTAAACGGATTTTCGGAAAATACAATAGCTATCGTAGATATACGAATACTTTTTTTGACCGTATTTTTTCAGAGAGTTGAAAATCAGCAGAAAATAGTAAAACTAATTTTTGCACACTTTACGCAATTCAAGCATATTTATACTAGTGGGAAAAAAATTAAGCACATTGGGCTTTACGAGATGAATGGCCTGATCATACCATAAAGGAACAATAGGAGCATCGGAAATAATCAGATTGTCCATCTGCTGATAAAGCTCATATCGGAGCGAATCATTTTCTTCCTGCATAGCAAGCTCATAAAGCTGATCAAATGCAGGATTGTTATACCTTGTATAATTAGGTGGTGCCGGATTTTTTCCATAAAAAACACTCAGGTAATTTTCAGCATCGGGATAATCAGCTATCCAACTTCCCCGAAAAAAGACCGCTTGCGACTTAGCCGTTTGCTCAAGCAATAAACTTTTTGGAATTACTTCGACCTGGATTCTCAGACCAATTTCTTCTAATTGCTTCGCAATAAAGCTACCCAGATCTGCATAGATCGGAATTGTTAGTAATTTAATAACAGGGCAATTTTGTCCATTAGGATATCCGGCAAGTTTCATTAATTGCTTTGCTTTATCGGGATCAAAATGGTAACCCTTTACTTTTTCAAAACTAAATGAAGGAAGTCCGGCTGGAATGAAACCACTTTCCGCAGAACTACCAATAGAATTTCGCAAATAAAGCATTAATTTTTTTCGATCGAATCCATAATTAATAGCTTGCCGTATAAATTTTATTCTTAAAGGCGATTGTTTTAATGATACATTACTTGTATCCATTAAAATTCCCAAGTATTCGGTATTTAGATAAGGATGTTTTTGGAGAATTATTTTATTGATCCATTCTTTTTTTAACTTCCCCTTTTTGGTTAACACTTCATCTTTAAAAGAAGGATCGATATCGTTGATAAAATCAATTTGGCCTTGCTGAAACAATAAAAACTCTGTGGCCCTGCTATCATAAAAACTTACTTTGATAGCATCTAAGTACGGTAAGTTATTTCCTTTGTTATCTTTCTCAAAGTAGTTTTCATTTCGCCAAAGGATAAGTGTCTGTCCTTCTTCCCATGACTTAAAGATAAATGGCCCGGTACCGCAAGGATGACTGCGAAAATCTTTTCCATATTTCTCTACTACTTCCTTTGGCACGATGGAGCAATATTTATTTGATAAAACTCCGATGATTGGAGTAAAAGGTTTTTGTAATAGAAGCTTAAACGTAGAATCATTTTCAGCGATAAAAGGTTTATTCTTAATAACACGATTATTAAAAATCCACGCTCCAGGGCTTGCCGTAGCTGGTTCAATTAAGCGGTTAAAACTATAAACAACATCGGCGGCAATCATTCTCCTACCCTGCCCATTCGTAAATGCATCGTTGGAATGGAAAAATACATCCGTTCGCAGATGAAAAGTATACTCAAGTCGATTAGCAGAAAGTTCCCAACTCTTAGCCAGTGAACCTATCATTCGTAAATTGCTATCCGTTTCTACTAACGTATTGTACAATTGGTTTACCGGCCACATGATGGATTGGTTTTTTGCAAAAGCAGGATCCAAAGAGGCAATTCCCGATGGTTCATTGTATCGAAAGACTTGTTTGTTTGAATGGCTTATATTACGGCAAGAGGTAAACTGAATAACTAAATAAAGAATTAAAATAAAATGGTAATTTTTGCGGAGGAGTATCATAATTGTAAGCTGATGCAACTAAATTAGCAAACTAATTGCAATGAACATTCAACATATAACCATGAAACAGATTTTTTTTGTACTGCTGATATTTTTGCTGAATGGAAAATGCTTTTTAACGAATGCTCAGCCGCTTCAACAAAAAAAGCAATTTAGCCGACAAGACAGTTTACGGGGAACATTAAATGCCGAACGTGATTGGTGGGATGTAGACTCCTATTCAATTGAGGTTACTCCCGATTACAAAAACCGTACTATCGAAGGCAGCACCGAAATTACTTTTAAAATAGTAAAGCCTTTTAGGGTAATGCAAATTGATTTGCAAGAACCCATGGAAATAAATTCTGTTAAATGGAAAAATAAAAATCTTACTTATAAACGGGAAGGAAATGTATATCATGTTTATTTTCCAAAGATCTTCAAAAACGGAAGTATTGAATCGATCGCCATACAATTTAGTGGTCATCCGCGAGTGGCTGTTAATCCACCATGGGATGGCGGCTGGATTTTTGAAAAAGATAAACAGGGAAGGCCTTGGATGAGTGTTGCCTGCCAGGGACTTGGCGCAAGTGTTTGGTATCCCTGCAAAGACCACCAAAGTGACGAACCAAACCACGGGGCCAGTGTGGCTATAACTGTTCCGGATACCTTAATTGCCGTTGCGAATGGCAGGTTATTGAGCAAAAAAAATAACAATAATGGTACCATGACGTATCAATGGACAGTAGTGAATCCAATCAACAATTATAATATTGTACCTTATATTGGAAAATATGTTCATTGGGATGAACTCTACAGCGGCGAAAAAGGAAATCTCACCTGTGATTATTGGGTACTTGATTATGAATTGAAAAAAGCAAAAGAACAGTTTAAACAGGTTGCAAAAATGCTAAAGAGCTTTGAATACTGGTTTGGGCCTTATCCCTTTTATGAAGACGGATACAAACTGGTACAATCACCACACCTTGGAATGGAACATCAAAGTGCCGTTGCCTATGGTAATCGTTTCCAAAACGGATACCTTGGCAGGGACTTAAGTGGAACAGGCTGGGGAAAAAAATGGGATTTTATTATTGTACATGAAAGTGGGCATGAATGGTTTGCTAATAATATTACGACAAATGATATTGCAGACATGTGGGTACACGAAGGCTTTACCAATTATTCTGAAACGCTTTTTACCACGAGTGAATATGGTGTTGAAGCCGGTAATGATTATGTAATTGGAACAAGAAAATTAATTGAAAACGAAATTCCGATTATTGGCCCATATGGCGTTAACCAGGAAGGAAGTGGAGATATGTATTACAAAGGTGGAAATCTTTTACATACAATTAGAGCTATCATAAATGATGACGAGAAATTCAGGCAAATTTTACGCGGTATAAATAAAGTCTTTTACCATAAAACAGTTAATAGCAAAGAGGTGGAAGCCTATATAAGTGAGCAGTCTGGAATAAATTTTTCGGTTGTATTTGATCAGTTTTTAAGAGATATCCGAATTCCGATATTAGAATACAAACTAAACGACCATACGCTTAGCTATCGATTTACCAATTGTAATAAGAATTTTACAATGCCTTTAAAAATAAAGCTCGGAAAAGAATTATGGATTACACCAACCACGGATTGGAAAAAAGAACTTAGTTCATCGGATAGTACCGAAAAAACTTTCGAAGTTAACCGCAATTTCTATATACAAACGATGAAAGTAGAATAGTTGTAGAACAACCTAAGCATGATTGATAATTTACCAATCACTATCTTTACTGCATGAGCACTATTCGAAGGCAAAGTATTATTTCATCGGTTATAATCTACTTCGGATTTGCCCTTGGCTTTATTAATACCTATCTATTTACAAGGGAAGGAAGCGGGTTTTCGAAATCCGAATATGGGCTAATAGGCGTTTTTGTATCGCTTGCAAACATCATGTTTTCTCTTGCCAGCCTTGGAATGCAGGCCTATATTTATAAATTCCATGCTTATTATAAAGACAACTTACGTCCACGTGAAAACGATATGATGACATGGGCTTTACTTTCAAGCCTTATTGGATTTTTGATGGTAATAACCGGAGGATGGATATTTAAAGATTTAGTGATTCAAAAATTTGGAACAAATTCGCCCGACCTTGTTAAATATTATTATTGGGTTTTTCCTTTTGGTTTTGGTTTGACCATTTTTTCTTTACTGGAAGCATTTGCCTGGCAAATCAAAAAATCGGTATTAACCAACTATTTGCGTGAAATACAGTTTCGGTTGTTTACAACCGTATTAATTGTTCTGTTTTCCTTTCGATTGATTAATAATTTTGATTTATTAATTAAAATTTTTGCTTGTACCTATATTTTACTTGCAATTATACTCTTGGTTTATTTGATAACTACACATCAAATTCATTTTAGTTTTTCAATCAGCAGAGTAACAAAAAAATTCTATAAGAAAATTGCTACACTTATTTCCTTTGTTTGGGGAGGCACCATTTTATTTACAATATCGAATCAATTCGATTCGCTGGTAATCGCGGCAGTAATGAAAGACGGTTTAGCCTTTGCAGCTATTTATACGATGGCTCAAAATATTGCCAGCCTTGTTCAGGCGCCTCAACGGGGAATCATCTCATCTTCAATGGCAATTTTGGCACAAGCCTGGAAAGACAAGGATATGGAAAAAATTCAACGGGTCTATCATCGTTCTTCGATTAACCAAATTATTTTTTCAGCCGGTATGTTTACGTTAATATGGTTGAATTTTGCCGATGGTGTTTTTACTTTTCATTTACAGAAAGATTACCTGGCTGCTAAAGAGATTTTTCTGTTTATCGGATTGATGCGGATAATAGATATGGGCACCGGTGTAAACGCACAAATCATTGGTACTTCTACAAAATGGCGATTCGATTTTTTAACAGGTGTTATTCTGTTGGCCCTTACGCTTCCACTCAACTATTTGCTTACTAAAGTACTTGGAGTTACCGGCCCGGCAATTGCAAATCTTTTTGCAATTACTGTCTACAACATTATTCGTTATTATTTTCTTTTAAAGAAATATAACCTGCAGCCCTTTACGGTTAAATCTATTTATCCTTTATTGCTAAGTGTTACAGGCTATATAACCTGCTATTATCTATTTCAACAGCAACAGGGATTTGGCTGGATTGTATTAAGAAGTGTTGTATTTATAAGTATTTATTTTACCGGATTGTTGTCGCTCAAGGTATCGCCCGATATAATTCCTGTATGGAAAACAATTACAAAAAAAATTGGGTTTAGAAAATAGAGTTATTCAATCAATCAACTTCGCATATTCTCGAATTGCAGTGGAATTCCTAAATCCCACTCTTTTGAAGCATGGATAACTGTTTGTAAGTCGTCGATCTTTTTGCCTGTTACCCTTATAATATCATCCATAATGGCAACCTGAACTTTAAGTCCTGCCTCTTTGATATTCTTTACAATTTTTTTTGCATCTTCCTGTTTCAATCCATTCCGAACCGGCACTTCTTTTTTCCATGTTTTACCACTTTGATGACTTTCCTTTGACAAGTCGAATGCTTCCGGTGCTATGCCTTGTTTGTGGGCGCGACTGATTAATACATCAATTAATTGACGCATTTTCATATCATCTTCCGTTTCAATGCTTATAATAAATTCTTTTTTATTAAGATTTATGACCACAGCAGATCCCTTAAAATCAAACCTGTTGGTTATCTCTTTCGTTGTTACGTTCACAGCATTATCAAGTGCCTGGCTATCTACTTTACTAACAAAATCAAAGGATGGCATAAAAAAAATTTCAGTAATAGAATTGGTTACACCTCAAAAGTAAGATTGTTACTACAAATAGTGAAAAAAAGAAGGCCCTGTAGAAACAGGGCCCGTTAACCAAAACTAACTGCTTATGAGAAAAATATTAAATCAATTTTACTGAGTTTGAATTTCTACATATACGATATCCCACAGCTAACCAGGTACATTAGTAAAAGCGCTATGAGTACTATCTTTTTCATGTTACTGTTCTTATATGTGAGACGCCTTATTGACAAAATAGTTTAAAGAAAGCATGTTAAAAAAATCAAAAATGAATTTCACCCATGACTTTCTGTTGTAAACGATTAATTGTTTCCATCCACTTTTATTCGGTTTTGTTCATCATTTGCACCCCCCGTCCTTCTTTTCGGTGCAGTTGATTTCCCTTTACTAAACCGATAATTAAAATTGGCACTAAACACTCTTGAATCTCTTACCTGTTGAAAAGCAGCATCGATATTTGAATAGCGGCTGGTTCCATCAATTTTTTGAGTCCAAAATAGATCACGAACACTTAACCGGATTGAACCTTTTCCTTTCATTATCTGCTTACTGATTCCAGCGTTTACGGCGCCTAATCCCCGAATGCTAAATATTCCATCTACCCCTGCTGTTCTGTAAAAAGCCCCCAATTCAGCACTAATTGTTTTATTGATTTTTATTTGGTTGGATATATTAAACTGACCAGTAGTAGCCCCTAATTCAATAGGATCGTTATTTACAATTCCCTTATAAAGGTTATTGTAAACATTTGCATAAATATTCGAATTCAACCATTTGGTGATCGGAACCCCTGCACTAACAGAAATTCCATATTGGCGCTGGCTGGCGATATTGGATGGAGTTACATAGGTTTCATTACCATTTGGATTTTGCTCCAGTACTTCAGTAATAATATCGGTTGTTTTTGTATAGTTAAGAGTGGTGGTTAAAAAACCCTTGAACGTGTGACTAATTTCTACGTTATGGCCGAATTGCGGTTGCAGCATTGGGTTACCTCTTTCAAAAGTATATTTATCAAGGAACACAATGAATGGATTCAAGTCTTCATAATTAGGCCGTTGAATACGCCGGCCATAATTAACTCCAAGGGTATTGTTTTTATCTACTGTGTATTGTAAAAAAGCTGTGGGAAATAATTGGGTATATTTTCTGTCAAATTTCTGACCAGTTGTTAGTTGATTTCCGTTGGCCCTTGTATTTTCCAAGCGAAGGCCAAATTGGCCGCTTATCTTTTTTGTAAGAGGACGGCTGTAATTAATATAAACAGCATTTACATTTTCCTTATAAGCAAAATGATTACTTCTTCCAATATCTCTTACTTTTTGGTTATTTTGTAAGCTATCATAAATGGCATTATTGTCTGTATTTACAAAGCTTGATTTGATGCCGGCTTCCAATTTTGCACCTTTTTTCATAGGATGAACATAATCTAGCTTCACGCTGTATATATTAATATGTTGCGGTAAATTTCCTAACAATGTATCGGGCGTAGAAAATGGTTGATTGGTGGAAGTATAATAAGCATTTACTAATCGCTGGTCGTTCGTGCTCCGGTAACCAAGAATATCGATATCTGCTGTCAATTCTTTTCCTGTAGTATCAACTACATGGCGAAAGTTAAAATTCGAACTAAGATTTTTCCAGGACCTTTCATTGATCGTGCCGGCCCTTGTTATGCTTTGCAGCACTTTTGCAGGATCTGCAATGTTCACATCACTATTATTAGCAAAACTTCCAGGGTTATTAAAACCGCTTAGAACCAGGCCAATCGTTGTTTTTTTGGTAGCATAAAAGTCCATTCCAATTTTTCCATTAAAAGACTCTCCTTTCTCCCTTATTCTCGATTCCTGGTCAAAATGAGATACTAATTCTTTAGTACCTGCTTCAATAAATTTGCGCTGAATAAACAGGTCATTAAAATTTTTTCGATAACTATATCCTACACTGGCAAAAAGATTTATTTTATTTTTACGATAGTTGATATTAATCGATTCATTAATTTTTGGATAACGTCCCTGGCCATATCCAAGTGATAAACTACCATTATAACCTACCTGCTTTGTTTTCTTTATTTTAATATTTATGATTCCACTATTACCAGCGGCGTCATATTTAGCAGGAGGATTGGTCATGATTTCGATTTGATCCAATTGAGCTGCATTCATATTTCGCAGTAAATTAGCAAGGTCGGTGCCTGATAAATAAGAAGGTCGACCATCAATATATACCTGCACGCCTTGTTTTCCTTTTAAACTAATATTGCCATCTTTATCTACGCTTATACCTGGAGATTTTTCCAGTACCTCTAAAGCAGAAGCTCCAACATTAGTTACCGCGGCATCTACATTTACCACTGTTC
The DNA here is from genome assembly GCA_031378605.1 of Chitinophagaceae bacterium. GTDB lineage: Bacteria > Bacteroidota > Bacteroidia > Chitinophagales > Chitinophagaceae > Endoryza. The sequence continues at coordinate 9,045 of JANNEK010000022.1, forward strand.
GGTCTAACCGCTGTTCAATCAATTGCTTTTTTATAGAAATAGTAACCGCTTTTAAATCTTTTGATTGAACAGTTAAAGTAGTTGTCTCAAGATTTATTTGGTGTCCGCCAGCTAGTTCAATTGGAGTTGAATAGTTTTTTGTATAACCAATTGTTGAAATAAACACCAGGTAGCTGCCATCCGGCAAATTGGTGAATTCGTATTTCCCTTCTTTATTGGTAACCGCCATTTTAATCAATAAAGAATCCTGTGTTTTTAACAATGAAACACTCGCAGAGGGAATCGGCAACGATTTATTATCCATCACTTTTCCGATTAGCCCGTTTGTTTTAGTTTGTGCCTGGCCGACTTTTGATAAGGTTATTAGTGCCACAACTGTCAGCAGAGTCAAAATTTTTCTCATTTTAGTTCTATTGTTTGTTTTATACTATGTTTAAGATATTACAAATCGAAAGTAAGTACTATATATTGCATAGTACAATGTTTTGTGGTAGATGGCTTGTTTTACTGATAATTGGCCGCTAGTCAGATGAGAGGTTTGACGTAGCCCAAAGAATTTAGTTACAATTCCATCCATTTTTAGGATAGAAGGTAGAAATTCAGCGGTAGGCGCTATTAAACATTAGTTAGAAAAAATTTTCAAGAACATTGAAAATTACCTGAGCCGAAATGGAGGAGTTGTTAAGATTGTAGAAATAAATGAGATTGTCTCTGTGTTAAGAAAACAAACACAAAGACCCCAAAGAAAATACATCACAAAGTTTACTAAGAAATCTTTGTGTAAACAACTCTGTGTACTCTCTGTGTTAAGAAAGCAAACGCAAAGACCTCAAAGAAAATACATTACAAAGTTCACTAATAAATCTCTGTGAAATCAACTCTGTGTGTGGTAAGAGAACAAATACAAAGACCTTAAAGAAAATACATTACAAAGTTCACTAAGAAATCTCTGTGTAAACAACTCTGTGTACTCTGTGTTAAGAAAACAAACACAAAGACCTCAAAGAAAATACATCACAAAGTTCACTAAGAAATCTTTGCGTAAATAACTCTGTGTACTCTGTGTTAAGAAAACAAACATAAAGACCTCAAAGAAAATACATTACAAAGTTGACTAAGAAATCTCTGTGTAAACAACTCTGTGTACTCTGTGTTAAGAAA